>NZ_JAUBWA010000152.1:0-13560 GCF_036702825.1 Microcoleus sp. A003_D6
CAATTCGCCCGGCGGTAGTAAATCAAAAATGTAAAGCCGTCCTCAAAGGACGGGGTTTCTACCCAGAATTTTGATGACTCAAGCCATTTCACAAAAGCGGGGCATTCAAATGACGGACTCTGCTGTCCGTCAAGTTTTAGCTCTGAGAGAAAAACAAGGTAAAGACCTCTGCTTGCGCGTAGGGGTGCGCCAGGGCGGATGCTCTGGTATGTCTTACGTGATGGATTTCGCAGACCCCAGCACTGTGAAAGCGGACGATGAGGTGTTCGACTACGAAGGTTTCCAGGTAGTGTGCGATCGCAAGAGCATTCTTTATCTCTACGGTTTGGTGCTCGACTTCAGCGATTCCATGATCGGCGGCGGCTTTAAGTTCACCAACCCTAACGCTACTCAAACTTGCGGCTGTGGCAGTTCTTTTTCTGCATAAATTGGAAAATAGGGCATTGGGGATTGGTAATTGCTAATTGCTGAGAAGGCCTCGGACTGCCTTGCTGCGTCCCGCACCCAATGCTCTTTCCCATCTAAAATCTCAAATCTAAAATCTAAAATCGAATGACCCCTGAAGAATTGTTTAAAGACGGTTTCGATCGCTACCAAGCTGGCGAAGCCCCGGCTAATCTGATCCCCGTGTTTAAAGAAGTGTGCGATAAAGCTCCCAAAAATGGCAATGCCTGGGCTAGCCTCGCGTGGCTTTACCTTTTAGAAAATAAACCCGCACCGGCTCAAAAGGCAGCCAAAACCGCCGTTAAATTGAACCCTCACGACCCGCAAGCTCGCATCAACCTAGCAGTAGCAATCCTCGATCTCAAAGAAAAAGGAGTGCGCCCCCACGTAGAAGTGGCTCAGCAACTGCTGATGGCTTCCGAAGAGTTGCTCGATGAAGTTAAAAAGAATTTTGAAGAAGGATTAAGCAGAAAACCGGACTGGAAGAGTCTCGCCCGCGTCAAACAGTGGCTTTTTGAACCCTAGCCGCGCAAACAAGCCGATTTTTGGGCGGGGATCGAGGAAATCGGCTTTGGGATTTATTACGACATCGTAATAAATCAATAAATAACTTTATGGAAAACTCAGGAAGTCAGTGCTAGTATTTGAAAACTTAGACGATTCACAAAGTCCGACGGAATACAAGCTTAGTTAATTAGTACCAGGAGTTGTAAGACTATGAGCACTGAAAGTCACGTTAACATCAAGCCAGCAACCCGCAATCACAAAGGTTTCTTTATTCAGCCAGCGTCTTACAAGCTTATGAGCATTGATAAGTCCGGTTGGGCATTGATTTGCATGGACAAAGCAGTTTGTCACTATGTAGATCCGGATGATTTGCAATTGCCGAATAAATCTGGAATGTCTGAAGGTTAATTCTGAAGTTTTGAGAGACTTTAAGATGCTTTATTTGAGTAGCTGCCCTCCATTGAGGGCAGCATCTTTTTTGGTACGTTTTTTTGTACGAAGGAAATTAGGCAACGCGCCGCGTACGGGATTTAACGGATAGAAGGAAGAATTACAAATTCCCGATTCCCGATTCCCTAATTGTTAGATTTCAAGGCAAAAAGCATTTCAAGCTGAGCTGTTGTCGGTTCTGTCGAAGCTGTGGCTACGCTAATTCCTCGGAGAGAATTGAGCAATTCAGCGACGGGCGGCGAAACTAAATTTGGCTGTACTGCGAGCAAATAACGGTTAGCCCAAGACATAGTTTTTTCCATATCTATGTAAAAGTAACCTTGGTTGACTTGCGGTAAAGAAGTGGCGATCGCCTGAAAACTCGGACTGCTGCTTAAGGGCTGCGGCGGCGTAACACTAATCACATCAACTAAAGGCCCGCCGAAAGCTACAAACATCGTATTTTGATTCAGCCAGCCGTGCCCGAATAAAGTCCCTTGCTGGGGTATTGTCCACTCCGTAACCTCCTTTCCTTGAACTTGTCGGGGGGCGATGCTGACTGTAGGATTGCTTTTGGCGATCGCATCGAGTTTTTTCAGGGTTGCTTCTGCCGCGGGGCGATCGCTCGTTTCAAAAATCATCGCCGCCCCCATGCCCAACTGAGACAAAATACCTTGCTCCGAACCGATCGCCCCGATCGCAAATTCCCCATTCATCCAACCAAAAACATCACGATCCGCATCCAAATCCAAGCGTTTAAAACTATCCCTCACCTGCTGAACTCCCCTGTCAACTTCCGGGCTAGCTTTTGCCTCAGCGGTTGCTTGCGACCAAATTTTATCGATTCCCTTGCCGCCGACTAAAGCAATAGTTTCGCCGGGAAATCTTGGTAACAATTTCGATGCGAATTGTGGATTTTGCTGCGCGAATTTCGGGTCTAGCTGAGCGATAGTTTTTACCCTCAATCCCGCACTGTCCGCGCCAATTCCCGCTACCAGAGACTTGACTTGTTTGAACTGCGAAAACACTGTCCAAGGCAACTGGATATCTGCGGGCAAATTAGCTTTCAATTGCTCAATTGCCGCAGGATAGTCAGCAATATAAACAGTTGCGATCGGATTCTTGACACCCGCACTCTCTGCAAAAAACTTAGTTGTGCTCTGCTGGGTAGCGAGGGAGGGTTCTCCTTTAAAAGTATCGATCGCCAATTCCACAGGCTTTCTCAAAGGAGCCATCACTAATTGGTCGTTGAGCAAAGCCACACTGTAGCGCTTGCCGGTTGGCTCTGCAATCTCAGAAATTTTAACTCCTTTATACTCGGTTTCTTGAGTAGTTGCACCTTGCTGAGATTTTAATTTATTCGCAAAATTCCAAGCGCTAATTTTATTTTTGACGCTGACTACAACCAGCAGCTTAGGAGGCTCTGTTTTCGCCGCAGTATCAGGGGGCAACAAAGCGACCATCACCCCCCCCAGCCAAGGCTTTAAGTCCCTGTCAAAGTCGATTTGAGTGCCTGCCAAGCTTTGTTCTTGAAAGGTCTTCAAACCCAGGCCGACCAACTTTTGAGCCCCAGGGGTGCCAAATCGCTGCAACTCGGCCAACGCTTGGGGATTGGGGGAAATGAACGCGGCCATCATGGCTTCGTCAGGTATAACTTTGGCACTCTCTTGAGGGTTGAATACTTTGTTGTTCAAACCCTGGAAGTAGAAGTAGACCGCGGCGCTACCTGCTGCGACGATGGCGGCAGCAATTAGAAGCTTTGGTTTTTTTGCAGGCATTGTTTTTAATCCTCGCGTCCTTTATCAGTTTAATGAAAATACACTTGGCTTGTGTGGAGGCGATCGAGGCTGCTCTTGATTTTTGTATAATTCAAAACAAGTTTGGACGATCGTCTAAACTGCTAGAACTGTGCATTATTGGTAAAAGATGAAAGTAGCGATCGCGGGAGCAACGGGATTTGTAGGCAGCCGGCTGGTGGAAAAGCTGCAAGCTGCGGGACATCAAGTGGTGGTTTTGAGCAGGGATGCGGCGAAGGCTGGCCGAGTTTTTCCGGCTTCAGCTTATCCGAATTTGGAAGTTGTCGCCTACACTCCAGCGGAGTCCGGTGAGTGGCTGCATTCGATCGCGGGCTGCGACGCTGTTGTCAATTTAGCTGGGGTTCCGATTGCTGAGGAAAGGTGGACCCAGGCGCGCCAGCAAGCAATTCTGGACAGTCGCAAACTGACGACGGCAAAATTGGTCGAGGCGATCGTCAATGCTAATCCTAGACCATCTGTGTTTGTTAGCGCATCGGCGATCGGCTATTACGGAACCAGCGAAACCGCTGAGTTTGACGAAACTAGCCCTGCGGGAAACGATTTTTTAGCAGCAGTCTGCAAAGACTGGGAAGCAGCCGCCCAACCTGCAAAAAATGCGGGCACGCGGTTAGCAATTTTGCGGCTGGGAATAGTTTTGGGAATGGGAGGCGCGTTGGCAAAAATGCTGCCACCTTTTAAACTATTTGCAGGCGGGCCGATTGGGACAGGAAAACAGTGGTTTTCTTGGATTCACCGCGAGGATGTGGTTGATTTAATTTTGTACGCTTTGCAAAATTCGCAAGTTGAAGGCGTTTTGAATGCGACAGCACCAAATCCGGTGCGGATGAATGAATTGTGTCAAACTTTAGGGGAAGTTTTGCAGCGGCCTTCTTGGTTGCCGGTGCCAGGTTTTGCTTTAGAAATGCTGTTGGGAGACGGGGCAAAAGTTGTTTTAGAAGGGCAGAAAGTGTTGCCGAAACAAACTTTGGCTAGCGGTTTTCAATATCAATATCCGACGCTGAAATTAGCACTCGAAGAGATTTTATCGGGAAGTTAATAACTAGCCGAATCCTCGTTGTCCAAGAAACCGGGTTTCTGCGAGAATTTTGGCATCTTCACGCCTGATTTAGTTAAGAAACCGGGTTTCTGAATCCTCATGCGCCTAGTCCAAGAAACCGGGTTTCTGCGAGAATTTTGGTATCGTCACGAGATTTTCCGAAGAAACCCGGTTTCTGAATCCCCGAGCGCCTAGTCCAAGAAACCGGGTTTCTACGAGAATTTACGCATCCTCACGAGATTTAGTTAAGAAACCCGGTTTCTGAATCCCCGCGCGCCTAATCCAAGAAACCGGGTTTCTGCGAGAATTTTGACATCTTCACGCCTGATTTAGTTAAGAAACCCGGTTTCTGAATCCTCATGCGCCTAGTCCAAGAAACCGGGTTTCTGCGAGAATTTTGGTATCGTCACGAGATTTTCCGAAGAAACCCGGTTTCTGAATCCCCGAGCGCCTAGTCCAAGAAACAGTTAAGCTGTCGCGCAGTTAAATTGCATATTCGAGGCGGCGGGACGCCCACCCCACTCATTGTTTGATTGTTTTTTGACATACAATTTAAATGCAGAACAGCTTATTCCGGTGCAGCCGGAATTGATATCACTTATTTCTCAGCAAGAATCCCGTAAATATCTCGTTTAACTTGTTCTAAAAGCTCGCGCACCCGATTGATTCGCTCAACATTGCCGCTGCGAGCAACTTGCATCACAGCAGCAGCTAATTCTGTTGTGACATTCCGCAACTCAATAAACTCTTGGGGCTTACCCATCATTACGGTTTTGAAGGCATCCCAAGGAGAGCCTGAAGTTTCCTGTTGGGCACGCTCTGCCAAGAGTTGTCTGCCCTCATCAGTAATCGTGTAAATCTTCTTACCGCCTTCCTGTGTGCTGCTTAAATAACCACCGTCTTCCAGCATCTGGAGTGTTGGATATACTGAGCCGGGACTGAGACGGCGGAAACCGCTATTGTGGGTTTCCATTTTTTTGATCAAGTCGTAACCGTGAGCAGGGTGTTCGGATAACAATTCCAGCAGGATGAACTTGATGTCACCCCGACGAGTCCGGTGTTCGTCTCCCCACCCGCGACCAAATACTTCATCGCCAAAGTGCTTGCCAAAGTGCTTGCCATGATGCTTGCCGTGTTCCTTGCCATGCTGGAACCAATGACTGATAAGCGATAGATCCTCTTCACTGACTCCTGCCGATACAAGTGCCGGAAAGTGGAAACGAAAGTGTCTAAACATATGTGAATCCTAAATCAACTTTCTTTACTATACGATATATCGCGATATATCGGTAACTGTTATGTAAAGATTTGTAAAGATACGGTGCTTGAGTTTTTTGGTTTCTGGAAAAAGCCTGTCCTCGTTACCAGGAAGGAGTCTGGGAACGAGCTAAACCCAGTTTTTGAGTCCCCGCGCGACCATCCAAGAAACCGGGTTTCTGCGATAATTCTGGCATCTTCACGCCCGATTTTGTTAAGAAACCCGGTTTCTGAGCCCTGCGCGCCTCAGCCCAGAAAGCGGGTTTCTGCGATAATTTTTGCATCCTCACGCCCGATTTGGGTAAGAAACCCGGTTTCTGAATCCCCCGCGCGATCGCCCATAAACTACATCAAGATAGATAAACCTGAGCATTAAAATCGCAAATGAAGGAGAAGAAGTTTGGTAAACTATGTCCCCGAATGAGGTCATTTCATCAGCCTCAATTTAGAGCCTCATAACTTATTTCATGTTATGATAAAATCACTTGAGAGCAGAAGGGAACGACAATGCAAACCCAAGAAAAACCAGCAACCGAAAAGCAACCACAAACCGAAAAACGCTACTACACGCCAGAGGAATATCTCGCATTAGAAGAAAGTGCGATCGACAAAAGTGAATACCGTGATGGGGAGATAGTACCAATGACAGGCGGAACAGCAAACCACAACAAAATCGCTGGGAACTTTTACAAAAAATTTCCCTCGACTGTGAATGGTCAAGATTACGAGACATTTATCAATGACGTGCGCCTGTGGATACCCCTAACTCGCCGCTACGTCTATCCCGATATCATCGTCATTCAAGGAGAACCAGTCTATCAAGGAAGTAACAAAACAATAGTCACCAATCCTCTGCTAATCGTCGAGGTTTTATCCAATTCAACCAAAGACTACGATCGCGGTGGTAAATTTCTCGCCTATCGCTCAATTCCTGAATTTAAGGAATACATTTTAATTGAACAGTATAGATATCACATTGAGCAATTCGCCAAAAACTCTAATGACAAATGGGTATTAACAGAATATGATTTAGAGGAATCGGTATTAACCCTAGAATCTGTAGAATTTCAAATGCCACTTAGGGAAATTTACGCACGAATTAATTTTGATATCAAAGATGAAGAAGTGAACGAGCCAACAAGTGAAATTGAAGAATAAGAGAATAAGATCGAGTCCGTCCCATAATCCAAGAAACCGGGTTTCTGCGACAATTCTGGCATCTTCACGAAATTTTACGAAGAAACCCGGTTTCTGACTCCCCACGCGATAATTCTGGCATCTTCAGCGAGAATTTGTTAAGAAACCCGGTTTCTGAGCTCTGCGCGATCGTGAGCTTTGAGCAAATTCCCCACATCGGGCCCAGCGGGGATAATGCAGCCGGGATTCAGCGGGAACAAATTGCCGTAATAATCGCGCTTCACAGCCTCCAAATCGCAAGTGCCAGCAACTCCCGGCAACTGGTACAAATCGCGCAGATAAGCTCCCAAATGCTCGTAATCCTGAATGCGGCGCACGTTGCATTTGAACAAGCTGTAGTAAACTGCATCAAAACGGAATAGAGTAGTAAAAAGCCGCACGTCTGCTAAAGTCACCCGATCGCCACAAAGGTAACGACTCCTCAAGAGCGATCGATCGATCTCGTCTAAAACAGCAAACAATTCACTGCAAGCCGAGTCATAAGCAGCTTGAGATTGGGCGAAACCGCAGCGATAAACGCCGTTATTCACCGATTGGTAAATCTTCTCATTCCACTCGTCAATTTGCGATCGCAAATCCAGAGGATAAAGATCCATTTGAGGATTGCTAGCAAACTCGTTAAACTCCGAGTTTAGCATCACAATAATTTCCGAACTCTCGTTATTGACGATCGTCTTTGTCGAGTCATCCCACAGCACCGGCACTGTACACCGCCCCTGATAGCCCGGTAAAGCCAACTGGTAAATTTCCGGCATCGTGTTGCAGCCAAAAGTCTCCGACTCCAGCACCCACATTCCCCCTTCAGAGGGATAGACAACAGATACGGATATCGCATCTTCCAGCCCTTTGAGCGCCCTCGTCACCAGAGTGCGGTGCGCCCAAGGGCACCCTTTACCCACAAACAGGCGATACCGTGCCGTGGCGGGCCCGTGAGGGTTGTCTGGTGCAGTGCTGACAAAGTTGCGGAAACTGCTGCTGGGGCGAATGTATGCTCCCGTGCGATCGGGCGGCGCTAGTTTTGACATCATTAATTGCCACATTGATGTCCAGACAAATTTGCCTAGCTTGACTGTTACGGATGAAGGAAGCGATTTGTTTTTCACAATGCGATTAAAAGAGGTTTGCTAAACATAATTTGCTTATTTTAACTCACATTGCGATCGACGGTTTCTTAATCCCTCTCTGCTACGACTTAATTTGTAAGGCTGTAGGGACACGGCAGTACTGTGTCCCTACCCGATATCTGTACTTCACTCAACTGAGAAATGCTATATTCTAGTATCTGCCAAAGGCTATTTCGCGATAAGCTCGATCGATCAATTGGCGAGCAACTGTCTGAATTCCCGTATGTTCGTAATAATTGGTAGTCATGTCCAAAAACGCAGCGACATAATCCAATTTGTCATCGGTAACATCAACGTATTGCTTGAGATTGCCTAAAACAGTGGCGGGAGTTAAGCCGCGAGACTGTACTAAATTGTTCATCCAGCCTTGGGCTGAGGCGAAAGTTGCTGTCACAAATCCAAACTTTTGTGAATTATTTGCGCCGGGAATTAGGTTGCTGATATTTTGGAATGTTGAGTTTTGCTGCAAGGCTGAAGGATTCAATCCGCCTAGGGTATTTTGCGCTACTCGAATGAAGTCCGGGCCGAGGGGAATTAAACCGTCAGCGCATACTAATGCAGCCATCCGCATCAGAGATTCGCCTTTGTACTCTGATAAATAATTACCAAAGCTTCCCACATTGTCAAGGGAAATGTTGTTAAGTTTGCAGAAGGCAATTAGCTCGATCGCCACTTTGACGCACAAGTCGATCGTTTGAGTTGTGTCAGCTTTGGGAGTGAGGCGGCTCATGAAAGAGAGAAAGCCGATTTTTTCGCCAATTTTATTCGCCATAGCCGTTGCACCTAACGCACTGTCGGCGCTGTCTGCTAACTGGTAAAGCCTGACTGCGCCTTGATATGGCTCGTTGGGGTTGGCGTAAAGCTCGATCGCCCGATCGCGAATTTTGTTGACTAAAGTGCGATCGGTTTCCCCTGTCACCGCTTGAATAGTATTATCAAAACCCGTGAGATTATTCCACTCGCCCGGAACCACAAAATCCAGAGATTTCAGCATCATCACAGTGATACCACCAGACGGCAAATTGTCAACCAATTCCACAATAGACTTGCTCATCACAAACTCCTGAATAGCCAGATTTAAAAGTGTTCTATCAAATACTCCAACTTCGGGAAAAGGGATTCCAGAAAACTCTAAATTAGGAAGAATGCCTGCGGTTAATAGTTTTGAGTTATAATAGTCTACTAAGTCCTTGGCGCTTAACTCAAATTTATGGATTTCACAGCGACTTTAAATCAAATCGTCTCCCTCAGCGTTCAAGATAGAATTCGTCTTGTACAAGCAATCTTGGAAAGTATAGCGGCAGAACAGGTTCACCCCGACCTTACAGAGTTTCAAAAGCAGGAACTCGATCGCCGAATAGATGATAGTAAAGCAAATCCTGAAAATGTACTGACTTGGGAAGAAGTTAAAGCTTCAGTCAAAGCACGAAAATGAACTATGAACTATGCTTTGGTGTTCCATCCAGAAGTTCGTGAAGAAGTTGATGAAGCATACAGTTGGTATGAAAGCCAGCAACTAGGACTCGGTGACGATTTTTTAGACTGTGTTGATGAAATGCTCGATCACATTTGCCAGATGCCGGAGTCCTATCCAGTTGTCTATCGCGATGTTCGGCGATCGGTGGTACGTCGCTTTCCCTATGCTGTGTATTAGACCTCTTGCAAAAATAACTAGGACGGGCAAGATGCCCATCCCACAAAATTTTTTTTCTTGTGGAATGGGCATCTTGCCCGTTCCAGAATTTGATTAAAAGGATTTTTGCAAGAGGTCTATTATCGTATTGTATCAAGCCGAGTGATAGTATTGTAGGGTGCGTCAGCCCTTTCTCGTTTCCCTTGTAAGTGTAAGTGTTCTAGCTGACGCACCCTACAGGCCTCGTTAGTGGTTTAAATGCGTAACAGCTTAATGACGTTACCGTGGTAAAATAACTATCGCCAAATAGAAACAAATAAAATAATATGACTGCTGCTGTTAACACAACTCCAGGATTAGCATCGCGCTTAGTAAATGGCGTACTCTCCATCAAGCCTTTGGCTAATCTAGCCAAGCACCAAGCGCGGGAAATGATGATAAAAAGAGGAGAAAAAATCGGAGTGCATTGGCGACAAGAATCCCAAGCACTTTTAGCTCGAAATTGGGATGCAGAATTGCTCAGCGTGCAAAATCCCGATCTTGTTTACCCGAAATATTATCTAACTTCATTTCACGCTTACGAAAAAGGTAATATGAGCTGGGAAGCTGCAACAGAAGTTGAAGTTGCCGCCCGTACAGTTCACGCGGGAATTTGGCCGGAAGCGGGTGCAGAAGGCGATGCTAAACTCCGCGCCAGCTATCACGAAGTCATCAAATCTCAAATTGCTTCTTCACCGCAAGACATTGTAGATTTGGGATGCAGTGTGGGAATGAGTACCTTTGCTCTTGGGGAGGTTTACCCGGAAGCGAAGATGACTGGGGTGGAGTTGTCTCCTTATTTCTTAGCAGTTGCTAAATACCGTTCCCAACAGCGAGAATCTGAATTGTTAAATCAAAAATCTCCGACTTGGGTTCACGCTGCTGCTGAATCTACTGGCTTGCCTGCGGCTGCTTTTGATTTAGTTTCTATTTGTTTAGTTTGTCACGAATTGCCGCAGAAAGCTACTAGAGAAATATTCCGGGAAGCGAGACGTTTGCTGCGCGTCGGCGGACATTTGACAATTATGGATATGAATCCTCAGTCGGAAGTTTATGCCAAAATGCCTCCTTATATTTTGACTTTGCTCAAGAGTACGGAGCCTTATTTGGATCAGTATTTTGGGTTAGATATCGAGCAAGCTTTAATAGATTCTGGTTTTGCCCAGCCGACAATAACTGGCAATACAGTCCGACACCGGACTATTGTTGCTGAGGCAATAAATAGTTAAGGTTGGTGTTTGCAAAATGTTGGCGCTTGATGACACTTAAAATGTGTATTAGATCGCAACTGTGGTACAATTAACAGTTCTGCTGCTTGTGCAATGCTTTGCTGGAAGTGATACATTCCCAAATCGAAAAGAAACGAAATTATGGGTTATGACCTGCACATCACTCGCGCCGAAAACTGGTGCGAGAATGAGGGAAAAGAAATAAGTGAGAACGAGTGGCGCGCCCTAATTGATTCGGATGCTGAACTTCGTTTAACTGGCTTTGCTGAAGCGACTTCACCGCAAGGCGAAACGATAAGATATGAAAATGCACTTTTAGCTGCGTGGTCAGGGCATCCGAAATTAGATGTCGTCTGGTTTAATTATAGAGGCGGCAACGTCGTTATCAAAAATCCCGATGAGGCAACGCTCGCCAAGATCCAGCAAATCGCACAAAAGTTCAATGCAAAAGTTCAAGGTGATGACGGTGAGACGTATAATTAACCCGAAGGCGACCAACAAGCAGCAGAACAAGGCGCTGCACCAGACTGCCTACAGCTTCGGCTTTCGCTCGTTCCTCGCTTTAGTTTACGCTTTCGGCTGCGGGTGAGCTTGGTCGTTATGCCGCTTAAGTTATCGGTGAGCGTGCAGTTAGTTAAATCAAGTTGTAGAGTGCGTTAGACATTGATTATTTCGATTTGAAGAGGTTTTCCGAGCTGACGCATCGGTGGACACTATGCTACCGTAGATACTTTTTTGTACTCTTCACTGTGTTTTTGCACTGCATCCCAGATATCAACTTTTTGCTGAAGATTCAGCCAAAGTTGAGGGCCATTCCCTAACGCTTTCCCAATCCGAATTGCCATGTCTACTGTAACTGGTCTTTGACCTAAAACAATTTCGTTGACACTGCGGCGGGATACACCAAGTATCTCAGCAAACCTGGTTTGAGTCATTTCAATATCTTCAAGCACATCTGAAATGACCTCGCCCGGATGTACTGGTCTTACTTTCCTCCCTTGAATCATGTTTTGTATGTCTTTCATGCAACTTTCCTTACGGTTTAAGTTAAATTTTAGGTGGGTTTACTGAGCTTGTCAGATGAGATACAATAGAGTCGAAGCCTAAAAGGTTAAGCTGTTACGCATTTAAAATAGTATTGTAGGGTGCGTCAGCCCTTTCTCGTTTCCCTTGCAAGCGTCAGTGTTCTAGCTGACGCACCCTACAGGTCTCGTTAGTGGTTTAAATGCTCCACAGCTTATAGGTTATGACTCCGGTATCCGACAAACAAGCGACTATTATCCGTACAGAACGAGGACTGACGATTTCAGGCACTCGACTGACTCTATATGATGTTATAGATTTTCTGAAAGCTGAGTATTCACCAAAATTGATTCGTAATAAATTTAACCTGACCGACGATCAAATTAACGCTGCTCTGTCTTATATTGAAGCAAATCGCACTCAAATCGAAACTGAGTATCAACAGGTATTGCAAACAAGAGCAGAAATTCGCTCCTATTGGGAAAATCGCAACCGCGAACGGTTCGATCGCATTGCAATGATGCCGCACAAGCCCGGACAAGAAGCTCTTTGGGCAAAACTTGAGGAGCAAAAAGCGAGACGTGCAGCACAGAAACAATGACTTTCCTAGTTGACTTTAATCTTGACGGCTATGCTCTTCTTTTGCTCGGAATCTTGACAAAACTCGGTTGGCTTGAACTCGTAAAGTCTTGAGCAAAATGCCGTGAAACTACTTGCCGGAGCAGGTAAGATGTCTAGACCGCAATTTAAACTTTGGTTAGCAATCTCATATTACCATATCGCGCTATGCTACCGTAGATACTTTTTCGTACTCTTCACTGTGTTTTTGCACTGCATCCCAAATATCAACTTTTTGCTGAAGATTAAGCCACAGTTGAGGACCATTCCCTAACGCTTTTCCAATGCGAATTGCCATATCTACTGTAATTGGTCTTTGACCTAAAACAATTTCGTTGACACTGCGGCGGGATACACCAAGTATCTCAGCAAACCTGGTTTGAGTCATTTCAATATCTTCAAGCACATCTGAAATGACCTCGCCCGGATGTACTGGTCTGACTTTCCTCCCTTGAATCATGTTTTGTATGTCTTTCATGCAACTTTCCTTACGCTTGAAGTTAAATTTTTAGATTTGGTTTTATGGGCTAGTGATAATCTTCGATATCTATATCGTATGCGTTGTTATCCTGAAATGTAAAAGTTATACGCCAGTTACCTGATACCTTTATTGACCAAGTTCCCTGTCTATCACCTTTAAGCTCGTGTAAATCATAGCCTGGTATTCTAATATCATCTATAATTATTGCTGTATCTATTACTTCAAGTCTTGCTCTTGTCCTTTTTTCAAATTCTTTAGGGATACCTTTTGCATTACCTTCCTTGAATAATCTTTCTAATGCTTTACTTTTAAAAGTTTCTATCATATAAAATAATCCTTAAATCTAGGCTAAATATCCAGTTCATAGCACTTATATATATTAATTAAAAGTTTGTGTAACCTTTGAGATTACTTTACTAATGTAACCTATGAGGTTACAGATGTCAAGCCTAAAATGATTGCAAAATCAAAAATCGCTCCAATCTACTAACAGGGCTGGATCGGGGAAAACGAAAAAGCGATCGTAGCGGCTGAGCTAAGCGGATGGTGTTGGCAGTCAATGACGCTCCAAAACTGGATTCGATCGCACTAGGGGTACAATTAACCGTTAGACAGCAGTCTGAGCTACAACATTGTGATACAAGCCTAAAACCCACATTCCGCAGATGTGATTCATCTTACTGGTATTTTTGAGAAATTCCAGCCATCCAACTTTTTTAGTCTAAT
>NZ_JAUBWA010000153.1:0-5736 GCF_036702825.1 Microcoleus sp. A003_D6
CTTCAAGCCATACACAAACGAACTAGAGAGTTGAAGGTCCCTACTTAATTATCTCACAGAACTTTTCACTGTCCAGAGGTCAACATGAGTGTCACCGAAAAACCCGAACTTCTAGTAACAGATTTTACAGATTTCCCAGACCACACTCAATTACCCGACTCCGACGGTACTTTTGTGAAAAACTTTCAAGAACTCCCTCAAAGCATCCTGTTAACAACATCCGTTCGACCCATTTTAGACCAACTTCATCCCGACGGACAATATTGTATCGGTCAAGATTCCGGCATTTATTGGCGAGTCCCGCAACCCCCAGAACCCCTAGCCAGAGGAGCTGAAGCACCAGATTGGTTTTACGTCCCCGACGTGCCGCCAACTCTCGACGGAAATATGCGGCGTTCCTATGTGATGTGGAAAGAATTAATGCCGCCGTTAATCATACTAGAATTTGTCTCTGGAGATGGCAGCGAAGAAAGAGATAAAACTCCAAGAAAAGGCAAATTCTGGATTTACGAGCGGATTATTCGACCTGCTTTTTACGCCATTTATGAAGTTAAAAAAGCCCAAATAGAATGCTATCATTTGGTAGAAGATAGATTTGAGTTAATGTCAGAAAATCAGCGCGGACATTACCAAATCGAGCCAATGGGATTGGAATTAGGCATTTGGCAAGGAATTTATCAGGGCGTAGAATTGCCTTGGATGCGCTGGTGGGATGCTGAGGGGAATTTGCTGCTGGCTGCCGATGAACGAGTCGAACAAGCGGAATTGGCAGTCGAACAAGCGCAGTCAGAAGCAGAACAAGAACGACAAAGGCGCATAGAAGCTGAGTTGCGAATTCAAGCTTTAGAAGCGCGTTTGCGAGAGTTAGAAGGAGAATAAGCCGCAGATTCCTGTAGTGGCAAGAAACCGGATTTTTCAACAAAAATACTCGCTTAAAACTCTCACTCTCCTAAAAAACCCGGTTTCTTTGGACTGACGCACAGGTGGCCAGAAACCGGGTTTTTTAACAAAATACTCGCTTAAAACTCTCAATCTGCTAAAAACCCGGTTTCTTTATGGGGAGTGCATAAGTCCTACTGCTGTAAAAACCCGATCGCCTAGCAGCCTCCTCAGCAACGATATAAACATTCATCGGTTATTATCAAAAATTTGCGTATATTAGCTTAAGTATTGCATCACTTTTTGTGTAAGTCCTATGGCACTAATTGTTCAGAAATATGGCGGCACCTCGGTTGGCACAGTCGATCGCATTTTGGAAGTAGCCCGACGAGTTGTAAAAACAGCACAGCTTGGCAACTCTCTGGTTGTCGTACTTTCAGCGATGGGCAAAACCACCGACGGTTTAGTTAAACTCGCCAAGGAAATTTCCGCAAATCCCAACAAGCGGGAAATGGATATGTTGCTTTCCACTGGGGAACAAGTCTCGATCGCACTTTTAAGTATGGCATTGCAGGAAATGGGACAGCCCGCAATTTCCCTCACCGGAGCCCAAGTCGGCATTGTCACCGAAGCCGCCCACACCCGCGCCCGGATTTTGCGGATCGACCCCCATCGGCTTGAAACCCAGTTAAAAAGCGGTAAAATCGTTGTGGTTGCGGGTTTCCAAGGCATTGCCGATGCCGGAGAATTGGAAATTACCACCTTGGGCCGCGGCGGTTCCGACACGACAGCAGTTGCCCTCGCGGCAGCGCTGCGGGCCGACAGGTGCGAAATTTATACCGACGTGCCCGGAATTTTGACTACAGATCCGCGCTTGGTTGCCGACGCGCAATTGATGGACGAAATCACCTGCGACGAAATGCTGGAATTGGCGAGTTTGGGCGCAAAAGTCCTCCACCCGCGCGCGGTAGAAATTGCCAAGAATTACGGCGTGCCGCTGGTAGTGCTTTCTAGCTGGAGCGACGCCCCCGGTACGCGGGTAGTGTCCCCCCCACCGCAACCCCGGCCTTTGGAGGGCTTGGAGCTCGCAAAAGCGGTCGATGCGGTGGAATTTGACTTGGATCAGGCAGGGGTGTCGCTGTTGCGTTTGCCCGATCGCCCGGGAGTAGCAGCGCGGTTGTTCGGTGCGATCGCGCAGCAAAACCTCGATGTAGACTTAATTATTCAGTCAATTCATGAAGGAAATACTAACGATATTGCCTTCACGGTGACGCGAAAATCTCTGCAACAAGCCACCGCCGTTGCAGATGCAATTATCCCCGCCCTCGGCAAGAATTCTCGCCCCGAATTGGGAGAACCGGAAGTGAAAGCAGAAGAAAGGCCGATCGCGAAAGTTAGCATTGCGGGTGCGGGAATGATCGGTCGTCCGAGGGTAGCCGCGCAGATGTTTAAGACTTTAGCGGAGGCGGGAATTAACATTCAAATGATTTCCACATCCGAGGTAAAAGTTAGTTGTGCGATCGATGCTATCGATTGCGATCGGGCCGTTGCCGAACTCTGCAAAGCATTTGATGTCGCCAACTCCCCTATAGGGCTGCGTTCATCATCCCACAAACCGCCCGCAGTCCGCGCCGTTGCGTTGGATCTCAATCAAGCGCGTCTAGCAATTCGCCAATTGCCCGATCGACCCGGAGTAGCAGCAAAACTGTTCGGACTTTTAGCCGAGGAAAATATCAGCGTAGATACAATCATTCAGTCGCAGCGCTGTCACAATATTGACGGCATATTAACTCGCGACATTGCATTTACCGTAGCACAAATTGACGCCGAAGCTGCTAAAAACGCCCTCGAAAAAGCCGCCCCCGACTTTGGATGGGGCGAAGTAGCAGTCGATACACAAATCGCCAAAGTTAGCGTTGTCGGTTCCGGGATGGTAGCGCATCCGGGAGTAGCGGCAAAGATGTTTGAAGCGCTTTCCCGCCAGCAAATCAACATTCAAATGATTGCCACTTCCGAGATTAAAATTAGCTGCGTTGTGGATGAGGCACAAGGTGTAACTGCTTTGAAGGCAATTCACGCAGCCTTTGAACTTGCCGGCACCGAAAGAATCCAAGTTCCCGCCTAATCAAGTAGGGACACGGCACTGCCGTGTCCTTATTGCTTATTGCTGCCGTGTCCTTATTGCTTATTGCTGCCGTGTCCTTATTAGACCTCTTGCAAAAATCCTTTCATCAATTGATGGAACGGGCAAGATGCCCGTTCCACAAGAGTTATTTTTTCTTGTGGAACGGGCCGGAGAGCCCGTTCTAATTATTTTTGCAAGAGGTCTATTGCTTATTGCTGCCGTGTCCTTATTGCTTATTGCTGCCGTGTCCTTATTGCAGATGATTAGGCTGTGTTAGGATCGAATTGGCGATCGGCTAAAAGGGATTTAATCTTATGACTGTAGCGAAGGAACAGATTACTGATAGCGGTAGCAACTACAGCCGCTCAGGATTGAGTATCACTCTCAAACGTCTTGGAGAACTTTATGAAGGCGAAGATGATGAGGATGAATATGGCATTTTAAAACCCAGCGATTTTGCTTTCAAAACAGCACTTAATTTAGTTGTAGAAGCACATTCTGTTATGGGAAGCAGTTTCCCAAAAGCGTCAGCTTGTACAGATCATCAAGGCGGTGTTAGCCTGACTTGGACAAGTGTAAATCCAGCTTGTAAAGTTCGCTTGTTTTGTCCGTTTATTGACGATGACGAGCAACCTGTTCGCATTTATCATCGCAAAAATGATGAACACGGTTCAGAGAAGGTAATTTCAGCAACAACATTAGTCGATCGGCTAAAGTGGTTTAATCAAGCATGAACGAACAAGATTTTAGTAGTGATCCAGAGTTTGAACCATTACCTAATAGGGCTATTGTCTACCGGGCATTACTTCGCAAACAGTGGATAGATGAGGATACTGGACTGGTTCAATCTGAAGCTTACTACTTGCGTAAAAACAAAAACGAACAGGGTCTTTCTGTAAACATTGCTAGTGTTTGTTCTCCCGAACAATGTGCTGCAAAATTCAGAACGTGTTATGGAGTTGCTCGCCTGGAGGTAGGTGGGATTCGCGAGTTAGGTTTAGATGTAATTCCTGACTCTATATCTCACGCTGAGATCGCAGGTCTACCTTACGCTGAAGATGATACTGAAAGGGCTGATTTGCTTGCTGATTTGTTAGCACAGCAGTCTCAAATTATATGGCAACCTTAGAAACCTGGTTTTTTACGCTCACGCAGCGCTGCCACAAAATCGACGGCATATTAACTCGCGACATTGCATTTACCGTAGCGCAAATTGACGCCGAATCTGCTAAAAATACCCTCGAAAAATCTGCGGTTGAATTGGGATGGGGCGAAGTTGCAGTCGATAAACAAATTGCCAAAGTTAGCGTTGTCGGTTTCGGAATGGTAGCGCATCCGGGGGTAGCTGCAAAGATGTTTGAAGCGCTTTCGGGCAGACAAATCAACATTCAATAGTCTACAACGCAGTGAAAAACACATTAGCAGTTAGATAGCTAGCATCAATATCAAAGACGATCGCCAAATAATCAGAATTAAATTTAATCGCAACAGAAGCCACTGGCATCCCACTATCAATCTGTAATAACACCGGCTCAAAGGACAGTTGAGCATAGGCAATGCCTGCACTCAAACCAATAGCATCACCCTTAGAAAAATCGATAATTACATCAGCCCGCTCAATGGATGCGATCGCCTGACTCTCCGCAAAAATAAAGGCATCATTTCCAGTACCGCCAATGAGAATATCTTGACCAAAATCGCCAATTAATACGTCATCCTCAGCACCGCCATTGAGAATATCATCTCCCTTGCCACCTTGCAAAACATCATTACCATCTCCTCCGACTAAGGTGTCATTATCATTGTTACCACTGAGAAAATCATTGCCAGAACCGCCGTCGAGAAAATCAGAACCTTTGCCGCCAAGCAAAATATCATTGCCGCCAACTCCGGCTAGCGTATCTGCCCCTTGATTGCCACCGATCGGATCGTCATCTTCTGTACCGGTGAGAAAGTCATTACCCGACAAAGCAGAAATTCCTGTCTTGGCGGCCACTTCTGGAATGGCAGTATCAGATCCGTCTGTTAGCAGGTAAAACCCTTCTCCGCGTAGATTTTCAGGGAGTCCTGTCGGTTCGCCACTATCGGTGGCATTGGGGAGAGGGGTTTTGATGGAAACTATGGGTGTTGGTGTTGGTGATGGTGATGGGGCGGGCGTTGCGGCGGGCGTTGGGGCGATCGCAGGAATGGGAGTCGGTACAGGTGTTGGGGTTGGGGCGATCGCAGGAACGGGAGTTGGGGCGGGCGTTGGGGTTGGGGCGATCGCAGGAACGGGAGTTGGGGCGGGTGTTGGGGTTTGGGCGATCGCAGAAATGGGAGTTGGGGCGGGCGTTGGGGTTGGGGCGATCGCAGGAACGGGAGTCGGGGCGGGTGTTGGGGTTGGGGCGGGCGTTGGTGCGGGTGCAGGAGTCGGTGCGGGTGCGGGAATTATCGTCTCGATCTGAGTCAGATCGAGGAAATTTAATGGCAGAGTAATTTCAGTGGGTGTGGTTGAGAGGGTAAGAGGTAGTGTAGGAATTGATATCGGCGTTGGATTTACTACAGATATTGTCGCCGGTGTTGGAGTTGTCGCCGGTGTTGGAGTTGTCGCCGGTGTTGGAGTTGTCACCGGCGTTGGAGTTGTCACCGGCGTTGGAGTTGTCACCGGCGTTGGAGTTGGCTCTGGTGTTGGAGTTGTCGCCGGTGTTGGAGTTGGCTCTGGTGTTGGAGTTGTCGCCGGTGTTGGAGTTGGC
>NZ_JAUBWA010000153.1:5836-13555 GCF_036702825.1 Microcoleus sp. A003_D6
TCTGGCGTTGGAGTTGGCTCTGGCGTTGGAGTTGGCTCTGGCGTTGGAGTTGGCTCTGGCGTTGGAGTTGGCTCTGGCGTTGGAGTTGGCTCTGGAGTACCCTCATTGATGAACACTGTGAAGCTTTTGCTCAACTCATTCGCCACAACAAGATCGAGTTTGCCATCACCATTGAAGTCAGCCGCCGCGAGTGAGGAGGGACGCGAGCCTACTGGAATGTCTGCCTGTTTCGTAAAGCTGCCAGAACCAGAGTTTAGCAGCACAGAGATGCTATTGCTGCCTGTATTTGCGATCGCGATATCAGCGAAACCATCGCCATTAAAGTCACCTGTGGCGATCGAGCTTGGAGAATTACCAACAGTAATATCTGGCTGTTTGGTGAAACTGCTACCCTGAGAATTCAACAAAACTGAAATGCTGTTGCTACCTGCATTCGCGATCGCCAAATCAGGGAAGCTGTCACCATTAAAATCGGCTGTGGCGATCGCCTGGGGAGAATTTCCAACAACTATATCTGGCAGTTTTGTCAAGTTGCCACCACCAGCATTGAGCAGCAATGTAACATTATTGCTGCCTTGGTTCGCTACCGCCAAGTCGATTTTCCCATCAGCATTAAAGTCGATCGCCGTCATCGCCAGCGGATTGCTGCCAACAGGAATGGCTGGCTGCAAAATAAAGCTCAAACCACGGTTTAGCATCACAGCCGCCACATTCCCTGTCCCATTGACGACAGCGAAATCTAGTTTATTATCTCCATCGAAATCAGCCGCTAGCGCCGCGTCGGGAAAAGGCAGATTACCAAAGCTAAAGGCCGGAAATTTAATGAAGTCAGATTTAGTATTTAACAGAAATGATATACTTTTATCTCCGCTATTAGCTACCAAGAGTTCTGGTCGGTTGTCTCCACTAACAAAATCTGCGGCTAAAACGATGGTGGGTGAGCTTCCCACGGATTCGTCTGATTTTAAAGCAAAGCTCCCAGAGCCAGCATTAGCGAACAATGAGATGCTATTGCTGCCTAAATTCGGTACAACTAAGTCGGGTTTGCCATCTCCATCGAAGTCTGTCACCGTCAGGGAAAGTGGGTTCGTACTTACCGATACATCTTTACGAAAGAAGTTCAAATTGCGACCTCTCTAATTTTTATTTATGTATAAATTTTGATTAATATTTTATATTTTACAGGAATTTTGAACTAAGTCAATCTATTTTTGATTTTTGATTTTTGATTTTCCCCGCCCTGAGCCTGTCCCAGGCTGTGTTAGCATAAATAGGACTAAGGGCAACTAGCCCAATTAGTAGGGTGTCCCGGAATCATAGACCCTGAATAATCGCCCTAGAACTTCGTCGCCCGGTACTATACAAGTTGATTTGAGCGTGACACTCACGTAATTCATCATCAAATTAGCGATCGACTTAAGGGATTTAATCTTATGACTGTAGCGAAAGAACAGATTACTGATAGCAGTAGCAATAGCGGTTTATTGAATTTCCGAATCACTGTCGAACGTCTGATCGAGCTTTTAGATTTAGAAGAAGAGGATGAGTACGGGATTTTGAGACCGACTGAATATGCTTTTAGGACAGCTATGAAGTTAGTTGTAGAAGCCTACGATAGCATGGGAAACAGTTTTCCAAAAGCCTCAACAGGTACAGATGACCGAGGCAGTATTAGACTTGCTTGGCAAAATATAAATGCGGATCGCAGAGTACGCTTATTCTGCCCCCACTCTTCTGATGAGAAAGCTTACATTTATCATCAGAAGACTGAGGAATATGGCTCGGAAGATATTACTTCAGCAGTAACCTTAGTCCATTGGCTAGAGTGGTTTAATAAGGTATGACCGATACATCTTCTCGGAGTGAATCAGAGTTGGAGCCTTTGGATGAAAGTGCTATTGTCTATAGAGCTTTACTTCGGAGACAATGGATTGATGAAACAAGCGATCTAGTTTTACTGTTCGCTTATTTACTTCGAGCAAATGAACCAGGTTTGTCGGTGACAATTGCCAGTGTTCGTTCGCCCGAACAATGTGCAGCAAAATTCATAAATTGTTACGGAGTTGCTAGCATTCAAGTAGGACAAATTCGTGAATTAGGTTTAGATGCAGTACCTGATTCAGCATCCCACGCTCAGATTGTCGGTTTACCTTATGTGATAGACGACCGAGACAGAGCTGAAAGATTGGCCGATTTGTTAAGCTGTTCTGCATTTAAATTGTCTGTCAAAAAACAATCAAACTCTTGTGGGGTGGGCTTCTAGCCCGCCCCGAATATGCAATTTAAATGCGCGACAGCTTAGCAGAGCGATCGATAATTGTATGGAAACCAAGGGATTTAATCTTATGACAGTAGCAAAAGAACAGATTACTGATAGCAGCAGCAGCAATAGCGGTTTATCGAATTTCCGCAGCACTATCGAACGTTTGATCGAACTTTTAGATTTAGAAGAAGAGGATGAGTACGGAATTTTAAAACCGACTGAATATGCTTTCAGGACAGCCATGAAATTGGTTGTTGAGGTGTACGATAGCACGGGCAACAGTTTTCCAAAAGCCTCAACAGGTACAGACGACAGAGGCAGTATTACACTAGATTGGACAAGCTTAGAACCAGAACGTACAGTCCGCCTATTTTGTCCGTTCAGTGCTGAGCAACCAGTTGACATTTATCACCATGCAAAAAATGAAAATGCGGTCGAAGATATCGCTTCATCATCAACATTAGTTTACTGGTTGCAGTGGTTTAACAAAATATGATAAGCTGTTCGACATTTAAACCACTAACGAGGCCTGTAGGGTGCGTCAGCTAGAACACTTACTAAGCAAGGGAAACAAGATAGGGCTGACGCACCCTACAATACTATTTTAAATGCGTAACAGCTTAGAACCATCTTCAGGGAGTGCGTCAGAGTTTAAAACATTACCGGATAATACTATTGTTGATGAATCTTCTCGAACTCAGCAATTTAAAAGGACAAGCTGTATATATTTTTCAGTTTTTTTCAGCGGTTCATTTTGCTCATTTGACAATAAATTTTGACTTAATATTTCTTTCGCGATAGCCTCCACCACCGGCACACAAACCGAATTCCCAATTTGCTTGTAACTTTCCCCCGCACTCGGATAACTTTTAAAATCTTCAGGAAAACCCATAAGTCTATAACATTCCTTCAGCGTCAACTTTCTCACCATATCTTGCTCAGGAATGTAGATAAAAAACCTGCCAGATGTTTCTTGCGAAGGAATAGTCGGATGCACTCCATCTACCGAATAAATGCGATTAGGCTGTCTGTGAACTCTCGATAAATGTTCTGTATTCGGCCTCACGCCAGTTTTCCAAGTACCTTTATTTCTGTAACCTACAAACAAAAGTCCCGAATCTTGCTTTCTCGGAGACTCAATTAAAGTATACTCGGATTTATGCAATATTTCAAAATCCCCTGTCTCGTCTAGAAATTCCCTGAGTTTTGGAGTCAACTGGGTTTTAAGCCGAGAAAAATTGAAGGGTTTACCTTTAGTTGCAACAATAAATATTCTTTCACGATGTTGAGGAATTCCAAAGTCTTTAGCATTCAGCATTTTGTAATTCACGCTGTATCCCAAATCTTCAAGACTGGCAATAATTACTTTTAAGGTATTTCCCTTGTCGTGATGGATTAAGTGCTTGACATTTTCGAGAACGATAACTTTAGGCTGCTTGATTTTGATAATTTTACAAATCTCGAAAAACAGTGTGCCTCTAGTATCTTCAAAACCGAGCTTTTTGCCGCAAATGCTAAAAGGTTGGCACGGAAACCCGGCGACTAAAACATCAAAGTCTGCTAACTCGACAGGATTAATTTTACTGATATCTCCAAAAGGAACCTCACCGAAATTATCAGTGTAAACTTGTCGGCATTTGCTGTTTATCTCGCAGGAAAAAATGCATTCAAAGCCAATTTTTTCAAACCCTTGTCTGAAACCTCCAATTCCTGAAAATAAATCTATAAAGTTCATCTATAACTTAATGTAAAATGTTACTCAAATCTATGGTAACATATTTTGTTTGTCTCTCTTCTTTTACTCTGCGTTCTTTGCGCTCTCTGCGGTTCATTCTATCAAGTTCAACAAGTCTTGTGACAGTCCTCAATCTTATACCACTCATTAAAAGTCGCAGCAGCCAGCGCCGGACACGGCAATGCCCTGTCCCCACAGATATCGGATAGAATGTCGATCGCCCGAAACTTCCTCCCGCATTCAACCAACCAACCTGCCAAACTTGTCCCGCAGCCGACTAAACTAGAAAGAGCAAAAAAAATATAGCCATTATCTACTTCCTTTCACCAACCATGAGTCAAACCTTGGAAAACCTCACCGCAATTGATGACAAGCTATCCAAACGCCACATCGACCTCGATCCCGGCGGCTACTTCATCATCTATCTCGATCGCACAACCAGCTTGATTTGCGCCAAACACTTCACCAACATCATCGACGATCGCGGCCTCGCCATCGATCCAGAAACCGGTAAACCCATCCCCGCCCGCGGCAAAGTAGAACGCACCCAATCTACAGTTTTTAGCGGCAGAACCGCCAAAGAACTTTGCGTCAAAATCCTAGAAGAAACCCGCCCCAGCCCGGTGACAATGTTAGATCACGCGGCTTATCTGGGACGGGAATTTGTACGGGCAGAAATTGCATTGTTGAGCGATCGAGAATACGTTCAAGATTAGTCCAGCCGCGCGCGCCAGAATTTCTAGACAAAACGGCAACTTACTAGACTGGCATTGCATTCAGGCGATCGTTATTCTTGAAAATATCCGCGTTCATCTGTGTGTATCAGCCTGTCATCTGCGGTTAAGCTATCAAAGATTTATGCAATGCAAGTCTATTGCATCTGACAGCACCCGATCACGAAAAACCTTGATACCAGAAATAAGTCACCATCGGAATCACTGTCGCCAATACCAACAGCACAACCACAACAACTGTGGCATTGCCTTGGTCTGTTTCTTCAGCTTTTTTAAACGTGCCTTCAACTTGAATGTTGTCAACAACTTCAGGAGCACCCGGATCGGGTTCGCCCGACAAAACAGTTGCAATGCGCGTAGTTGCAGCCGCAAATGCCTCGTTGTATTTATTTGCTTCCCGCAGCGGCACTTGCACGGTTTCCCCGGCCACACTCTGGGCAATTTCATCGGTTAGCAGGGATTTCACCCCTTCCCCCGTCCGAATTGCCGCACTGTTGGTAACAGTGTCGAGAACGAGTAAAATTTGATTAGTCTGGTCTTCTTTTGCGGGAAACCACTGTTCAAACAGTTGGTCGGTGAAAGTGGCTGTCGTTTCGCCGTAGTCTAATCGGTGAATGGTGACAAACCTGACTTGTTTCCCTGTTTTGTTTTCCAGGTTGTCGAGCACGCTGCTGATATTGCTTTCGCTGCTGCGGCTGAGCACGTCGCCTTTGTCGAACACCCAAGTTCGATCGCCCGCCGACAACACCGGCATTTCGTACACGCCAGTCGCCAATGCCGGCAATACCGCCATCTGCGATGCGATTAGGGCGATCGCGATCGCCGCCGCCAAAGGTTGGAGATATTTTCTCCACTTAAATAATTGCTTCAAGAGTCTGGTCATGAGGTTAACCGTAAAACTGACTTTTTTCCAAAAATACTATAGAAACCCCCGTAAAATGCATTTTATGCAGGGCAATATTTACAATTAGCTCGCCAGTGGAACTCCCCGCCCGATTATTGTAGGATTCTAACTATGGAACCAGCAGACACTTATAAAGGTTGGATTATTCAATCCCAGAAAGTCTTCTACGTCGAGGTTTGGGATAGCCGCGGCAACCGCCACGTCGCCGTCCAAAATGCCAAGACTGAGGAGGAAGCTTTGGAATTGGCCAAAAACTGGATAGACAAATATGAGTCACAACCCGGAAGAATGCCGATCGACGTACCCCATCCTTTCGGAGACATGATCGATATGCCATTTTGAAGTCAGTTGGCAGTTGGCAGTTGGCAGTTGGCAGTTGGCAGTAGTCAGTAGTCAGTAGTCAGTAGTCAGTAGTCAGTAGTCAGTAGTCAGTAGTCATTAGTCAGTAGTCAGTAGTCAGTAGTCAGTAGTCATTAGTCATTAGTCATTAGTCATTAGTCATTAGTTATTGGTTGGTTGCTACAAATTACTAATTGCCAATAACCAATAACAAATTACTCATTACCAACAGTCATTAGTTATTGGTTATTGGTTAGTTACTACCAATGCCCAATTCCCAATTACCCATTACCAATGACTACTGGCGAAAGCAAGCCGTCTGCTAAGAAATTCCTCGCAATTTCCGCGTATTTTCTACTAAACTCCGAGCAAATTCGTCGAACCTTTCAGACAGTTTTTCATCCAACAATTTACCGTCGGGACTAAAAGCTTTCCAAGCTTGTCCGATCGCAATTTGTTCGGGAATTACCCAAGCGTGCACCCATCTCAAAATGGTTCGCAAATCGTTGAGCGCGTTGCTGTTAACTTGCCCTCCCAAAACGCTAATCGCACCCGCAACCTTCCCGTCCAAATGCTCAAAACTCATCAAATCCAGGGCATTCTTGAGAGCACCGCTGACGCTACCGTGATACTCCGGCGTTGCCAAAATCAAGCCGTCGGCTTCCTTAACCGCATTCTGCAACTTTTCCACATCCGGGTACTTTTGATAATCCTTCTCTCCGTCACAAAAGGGCAGATTAAGCGATCGCAAATCCAATATTTCAACTTCTGCGCCCATGACCTGCGCCCGCTCTGCTGCTACCTTCAATGCCATCTGGCTGTAAGAGCCAGCCCGCAAACTTCCACCAATGCCGACAATCTTTACCATAAAACTCAAAAACAATAACTGCTCGACCAAAGCGTACTCATTACGATTATGATTAATGTAGCAAGTTCGATCGGCAACTGTCAAGTGAAGGGCGGCACCACACGGATTCAGACACAGATACACACACAGGACTAATGCCAACTGGCATAGATAGTAAGGTGCTCGAAGAGTGTTGCACGATTTTAGAGAAATGGTATAACCATGCTAGGAGAATATTTTATTCCTGTTAAAAATTCTAAATCTTATTCCGGTATTTAATAAAATTCATTATTTATTTTTGATTAAAAGAGCATTATTTTCCATCATTAGGCTTAGTTGAAAAGACGATTTAAACCCGAAATATTCCCCTTGATTATCTGTAATTTCGATCTAGCAGACTAGGGTTTTTAGTTTTCGGCTTCTGACCAAGAATTTCTTGATAGTACAAGCCCCGGATTTATCCGTGAAATCAATCCAAAATCAAAAATCTCAAATCCTCAAGCCCCCGAATTTATCCGTGGGGTCAATCAAAAATCAAAAATCAAAAATCGAATGACTGTCTCAAGGCCTGATACTCTTGAAAAAAAAACTAGCTAGTTCTGGCCCTACTTCTTTTAAGCTTTCCTGACGTAGAAATTTTTCTCTACTTTCAAAACTTTTCAGTTCACTTGGCTATATATTTTTAGAGATAATTTCTGCTGCCACTTTTAAGTGGGCTTTTAGCTGTTGTTCTTCGTCGGGTGTCCTTTTCTTTCTTTCATCCTTTTTTTATTATGCTGTTACTAGCTTTTTCATTTTAACCCTTTTTTCATAGATTTGCAGGCTCTCCTGAACTTGTGGTGATAATTTTATCTAATCAGAAAAACAAGCTAATACGCGATTTCTGAAATTATGAAA
>NZ_JAUBWA010000154.1:0-13452 GCF_036702825.1 Microcoleus sp. A003_D6
TGCTTTCTATTATGCCATCAACTTAGTCAGACTATTCTCTGAGTATTTATACTTATTGCAAAAGTGGGATGCTCCCGTGTGCATCACTGCACTAGATGTGATAATGGTGTTATTTTTACAAGGGAAAGGCTTTCGTTATATCGAAGCTTTGGTGATTACAATTATTGCAATTATTGGCGGTTGTTTTATTGCAGAAATAATTTTTGCCAAACCGGATGCTGGAGCAGTTTTACTCGGTTATGTTCCCAAGTTAGAGATTTTGCAAAATCAGGCAATGCTTTATATTGCGGTTGGTATTTTGGGGGCAACTGTGATGCCGCACAATCTCTACCTGCATTCATCGATCGTGCAAACTCGTGCTTGGCAAGAAACTGCTGATAAAAAATGGGAAGCAATAAAATTTGGCACAATTGATTCTACCGTAGCGCTGTCAATAGCTTTATTTATTAATTCAGCAATTCTGATTTTGTCTGCTGCAACCTTTCACTTTTCCGGCTATCAAGAAGTAGCAGAAATTCAAGATGCTTACAAACTGCTTTCTCCGGTGCTGGGCGTGGGTTCTGCCAGTGCAATTTTTGCAGTTGCTTTATTGGCTTCCGGGCAGAACTCAACCTTGACTGCAACTCTAGCAGGACAGATTGTGATGGAAGGGTTTTTGAATTTTCGTCTGCGGCCTTGGTTGCGGCGGTTGCTGACTCGACTGGTTGCCATTGTGCCAGCTTTGATCTCAATTATCCTTTTCGGTGAAGGCAGTACAACTAATTTGCTGGTTTTCAGTCAAGTTATTCTCAGTTTGCAATTACCCTTTGCCGTGATTCCCTTGGTAATGTTTACCTCAAACCGCCGTTTAATGGGAGAGTTTGTGAATCCATTTTGGCTCAAATCAGTAGCTTGGTTCGTGGCTAGTATTATAGTAGGATTAAATAGTTGGCTGTTATTACAAACCATTTTCTAGCAATTCGCAATTTCGACAAATAATACCAAATTTGGCTTAAATATCCCTCTTATTCTTAGTCCGCGCAGGCGGATTTTGTTTGTACAGTAGCGTTTGAGACCGCTTAAAGATTAAGCTTTGTGTATTATAATATACAGTTTATTATGAATTCGTCATGTTATAGAACCCGTTTGAAATCTTTTACGTTGTTGTGATCGCGTAAAAGATTTCAAACGGGTTCTATAGGCTGGTGGTGCTGACCACAAACAGGCATTCTTTCGGAGTCGCATTAAGCAATCAGCTTGAATGTCGGCTATCGCTAGTACCCAACTTGCATTGCCATATTCTCTCGCTAAAACTGCTAAGGAATGAAAAGTTAATAACTTAAGCGTCTTCGTGTTCTATTGTCTTTCCCAGCAGGACCAGAGAGTAGAAATCTGCTGAAGTTGTTTAATTTTCGCTCCTAAGACGCTTATTGACGCTCTGTTCACAGACAAGTTTGAGTTGGGAAGCTGCTTGAAGTATGGGTGAAGACCCACTACTAATTCTTTCATGGAGCAGGGGTAATGCCCAACTTACGCAGTGCTTCTGGTATCCACGCAATTGTACTGTATAGAAAGTCCAACAATGGAGCCATTCTGATATTCATGGGCTCTGTCTTTTAATGTTTTGGCATCGGGTCTCCCCCATGCAGTGTGGTCGATTGCCACTAATATGTGTTCCGTTGGGGGTGCTTCTTCCTGTAATTGCTGGAGATACAGCAGCATCAGTTTTTTTCGGTCTGGTATACAGTCTTGTAACGCTTCGTAGACGCTTGGCCATTGACGATTGAATAATGGATTGAGCGAAAATTGGGCCAAACAAGCCACATTCCTTGTTGTCATTACTGCATCCATCAGCTCGAATGTTGCATATGAGGCCAGCACCAATAACTCGTATGTTGCTTGACGAAAGTCCTTTAATCGTTCACTGTTCATTTAGGGAGTGGATAGGTTTTATTTTTCACCCTCATTCTCTCCCGGCGCGGTGGCTCTCGTTCTTCTGAAAGCCACCGTTCTCATCTTTATTTAGTCTAAACTACAGTAACTGAGATTATTCTTAATATGTCGCTTGTTACATAACTTTTAAGAATTGTACAAGTTCACACCATTATCATAAATTTACCTAAAAATCAAGCACTTGACTTCTGATTTTTATGGTGATAATGTAAGTTTTCAGCTTTCCAAGTTAACAACTCAGGCTTGGGATTAAAATACCATGAAAAAAATCGATTTAGTTTTTAGAACTGTTGGCGAAAGAACATCCCAAATAGCCTTAGACCTAGCTATCAAAAATATTCAGCCTCGTCAAGTTCATATTATTGAAAATGTTAAACCTTTTGCCCACGCTGTTCAGCAAATGCTGAAAATGAATTACGATTGTGATTTTGTTGTCTTCATGGATGCTGATTGTTTAATTATGGAGGATATGTCTCCTTTCCTTACCAGCAATAGTTTGCCATACGTAGACTGTTATGTTCTTGATAAATTCAGAGGTCATATTCATTGTGGTGTACATATTACTAGAATTGATGTAATCAGAGAAATGCAAGCAATTAAAGTACCTGATAATGATGCTAAATATGTGTTAAGACCTGAATCAAGAACTCGTGGACTGGCACTAAAAAAACTGAAGCTAAAAAAAGCATTTAAGAAATTTAACATTCTCCATGATTTTTTTCAATTCTATCACCATATTTTTGCCAAATGTGCTTTGAGAGAACTGAGAAGTCGCCAAGATTATCATCAAGCTAAATTAACTATTTGTCAGGAAGATTGGGGAAGACAAGAAAAAGATTTAGATTTTTTGGTTGCTAAATATGGTGTAAATTATGCAAGAAAATATATTTCAAAGCAGGCAAGTCAGCCCGAAATTGCTAGGTTTATTGAGGATTTACCAAATATTGCTATCCGCGAACTTAAGCAAATGAATATTTTGGAAAAAGCTCCTTTGACGTTAGCCGAAACTAGAGAATTTTCAAGTAAAATTATTATTCAAAGACCCATGATAAGTAAAAAGATGAAAGTTTTTGGAATTGGTTTGAGTCGCACGGGAACTAAAAGCTTAACAATGGCATTAAATATGCTAGGGATTAATGTTGTTCATTATCCTGATGATGAGACAATTTTACAAGACCTGATGGCTGCTAAGTATGACTTTTCGATTCTCAATGATTATGATGGGATTACAGATATAACGGTAGCTCCTTTTTATTCTCAGTTAGATAAATTATTTCCTGATAGTAAGTTTATCTTAACCGTGCGTAATAAATCATGTTGGTTAAAGTCTTTAGAAGCTCACTTGTTAAAGAGGCCTGCGTTTGATTTAGATCCTAGTAATGAGAGTAAGATGCAGATCAGAAGATTATTAAGAGCGGCTGTTTATGGTACTTATGCGTTTAATGAAGATAGAATGTCTTATGTTTATGATTTACAGTATAGAAATGTGCTTGAATATTTTAAATACCGTCCAGAATCTTTGTTAATTATTGATGTTTGTGATGGCGAAGGATGGGAAAAGCTCTGTCCATTTTTCAATTTACCTGTATTAGAAGAACCTTTTCCTTGGATGAAGAAGAAAACGGTTTTGACCGAAATATTGTCAGGGGTGAAGTGATTTTGCTATATCGAACGCAGGAAAATCGAGCTTGGTGCAAAGAAAGAGGTATTAGAATGAGTGGCGTTCCTTTAGGAAGACCCCAAAAAATATTAGCAAGTCAAGGAAGAAACAAGCGAGCGTCAGACGAGAGAATTCGTAACTCAACTTGTCAGAAAATTTGGAGAAGCTAAAAGAAGATTCAGCCTTGGTAGAGTCATGGCTAAACTTTCTAATACTTCTGAAACAACCATCGCCATAACTTTTCTGGTGATAAATCTTTCTGCCCTGCTACGGCAGGCTTTTGGGCTTTTTTTATGTCTATTTCACAACAAAAACCTTTTTTCATGTTTTCTGCCTGTGACGATTAGCACAGATTATGTTCTCTTAACAATACTAGACCTCTTGCAAAATAATTTTGTGCTATTATAGAAAGTTGAGACTATTTTTAAATCTAGCAGGCTGGGCAAGTTTAAGGAGATGCCAATCAACCCAATAATTAAAAGTTTGACCTAAACTTGAGCAAACTTTTAATTATAACACATATTTGTTTTGCCAGAGGTCTAATAAACCAGGAAGAGGTGAAGCGGCACTATTTAACTCTTCGCAGAAAGCCCAAATCAAAGACTGGGCTAAACAAGAACCAAAGCAATTAAAAAATGTTAGCCAAAAAGTTCAAGAAGCCTGGGGATAAGTCCGAGTATAAAAACAATTTTAAGATTCTTGACTTAGCTCTAGGTGAAGAATACCCCCGCTATCGGGGAGAACTGATGAAACCTACAAACTTTACTCTTATAATTGATATGGCTGAAACCTTAGCAAGCGAGCAGCCATTTTTACGCGTCGATTTTTATGATATTGGCCGTCCTATCTTTGGTGAGCTAACCCTTAATCCTAGTTCTGGCATGGGAAAATTTGAGCCTCCTGAGTATGACTACAAGCTTGGGCAATTGATGCCGTAATGGTCAAAACAGTAGTGTGAAGGATTAACAACTCAGTGTTTTGGTATTCCGTCAGTGAAATTGTGTGTTAATTAAAGTTCTAAAATATTTTCCCAAAGCAATTTATCTATTACAGCGATATGGTGCTAAATTCTGGATCGAGAATCAATCAAAAGGTTTGTTTTATCTGTGGCGCTGGTCACTCTGGCTCTACGCTTCTAGGACTTATACTGGGAAGTCATCAGGATTGTTTCTACTCGGGAGAGGCAAGGAAAACCAGATTCCTGCACAATACAAACTACCCCAAAATAAAAACTTGCAACATTTGTGGTATCAATTGTCCAGTTTGGAAAGATTTTATTACTAGCACTCACCTAGACTTATACGAACAAATATCGCTCAAAACACAAAAGCCAATTGTAATTGATTCTACAAAAAACACTTCTTGGCTAGAAGAACAAATAGCCACTATTCAAAAAACATCTTCCCAACCTTTTTTGATATTTCTCCAAAGAGATGGGCGGGCAGTTATCAATTCCCGCACCAGAAAATATCCTCAAAAAAATGTCAAAGAAATAATTAATGATTGGAAGGAACTCATTAATGAAACCCAAGAATTGTACCGTCATTTTAAAGGTAATAAAATTAAGATAAAATATGAACATCTTGCCACAAATGTAGAAAGTGTCATCAGAACGCTTTGCGATTTTTTGGAAATAGACTATCAACCCCCAATGGTTAAATATTACCAGCACGAACATCATCCAGTAGGAGGAAACAACGGAACGCAGTTTTTAATAATAAAGGCTCAACACAAAAATACAGAAGAATTTTTACCTAAGGTATCAAAGCGTTGCTCAGATTATTACCAAAATCATGGTTTAGAAATTACTTTAGATTTGCGTTGGCGTCAAGAACTTGACCCTACTGTGGAGCGTTTATTTGAAGAAATTGCCGATAAAGAAAACGAAGAATTGAAATGGGAGGTGTAGCATCGAACCAACTTTTGATATTTCTCAGACCTCTTCTCAACTCAAAATTGTTCGGAGTATTATAAATTTGCCATGAAAATTCTGCTATTAAGCGTTCACCCTCCACAAGGAGGCGGCTCAGCCTATTCTAGTCAAGAACTTGCTTGTGGATTACGGCAACTTGGGCATGAAGTTCTTCACATCTCACCCTACAAAGAAATAACTTCAAGCGTGCAGTATCATGGATTGCTCTGGTTTAAGGCTGACTTTCCAACAGACATAGGCATTAGACCTCTTGCAAAATAATTTTGTGCTATTATAGAAAGTTTAGACTATTTTTAAATCTAGCAGGCTGGGCAAGTTTAAGGAGATGCCAATCAACCCAATAATTAAAAGTTTGACCTAAACTTGAGCAAACTTTTAATTATAACACATATTTTTTTTGCAAGAGGTCTACTTAAAAAAAACTCATCTCCTGAAGGCGATCGCGAATTCACTCATCTTTCTAAATCCTGTTTTCTGACTTTTTCAGCAAGCTCTACTTAATAACCAATAACTAATCAATAAAAATAAAACCCGCCTGTGCGGGTTTTAAATTAAAGCTCATTGTTAACGACTGACCGTTTCAACTACTTCTGAGGAACAAGAGCCTCATTAGCAGCAACGGGACGGGCAGACGAAGCGGTAGTTTTCAAAAGTGCGATCGCCTGCGCGTAAACAGGATCGTCCTTAGTAGCAACCAACGTCGGTTTGTTGGCTAATTTCAGCTTTTGTTCGTCGGTGACTTCCACCTTCACATCGGGAGTAACCCCCTTGTGGCTGATATCCGTACCGTTGGGAGTATAGTAGTGAGCGATCGTCACCGCCAATCCCGAACCGTCAGCCAAAGAATGCACCGACTGCACCAAAGCTTTGCCAAAAGTTTGGCCGCCCATCACAGTTGCGCGCTTGTTGTCCTTGAGAGCACCTGCCAAAATCTCGCTGGCGCTGGCTGAGTTGTCGTCCACGAGCACCACCAAAGGCTTGTCAGTGATCGCAGTGCGATTTGCCCGCATTTCCTGAGAATCGCCCGCGCGATCGACTGTACGGACGATCGCCCCTGTATTCATCCACATCCGAGCGATATCAATGCTGACTCGCAGCAGCCCGCCGGGATTGCCCCGCAAATCCAACACAAAAGCATCAGCTTTCTGATCCGAGAGCTTTTTAATCGCCACCTGCATTTGTTCGCCCGCGTGGGAGCTAAACTCTTGCAAGCGGATGTAACCGACTTTCTCCCCGCCTTCATTCTTGAGGCTGTAGCGAACCGCTGCTACCTCAATTCGGGCCCTAGTCAGAGTGATGTCAAACTCGCTTTTGCCCTCACGAGCAATCCGCAGCGTGACTTTCGTGCCTTCGGAGCCCCGAATGATCTGAGCAGCATCCGAGACAGTCATGCCTTTGGTAGCTTTGCCGTCAATCACCAAAATCGTATCGCCCGCTTGAATCCCTGCCTTCAGGGCCGGGGAATTTTCCATCGGCTCGACTACAGTAATCGCTTTCGTTTTCTCGTCTTGTTCGAGCCTCATCCCCACCCCTGTCAGTTCCCCAGAGGTTTGATTCGTCAGCGCTTCGTACTGCTTCGGGTCCATGAAGCGCGTGTAGGGGTCGTTTAATTTTTCTAGGGCTTTGCGGAGGGCGGTGTAGGCAGCTTCGCGAGAGGTATAATTTTTGCTCAGCAAGTCTTGGCGAGTTACTTGCCAGTCAGTTTTGTTAAAGCTGCCATCGACATACTCTCGGTTCACAATTTGCCAAGCTTCGTCTAAGACAGCTTTGGGGCTATCTTGAAGCTCGGCGCGGACTGATTGACTCAGGCCGGGAACGAGTAAAGATATCGAAGCGGTTGTTGCCATCGCCCCACTGAACAGGGCTGCCTGTAACTTAGAAAAGCGTCTGCGGGCTTGATTCATTGAATTTTGCTCAATTCGATTTTAGATTTTAGATTTGAGATTTTAGATTGCTAAAAAATCTCAAACTACCATTTAAACTATGATGTGGAGGCTCAACCATCCCTTTGAATAGTTTAACGAGCTTCACAGTCGATCGCCAAGCAATCATTGCTCTATGTCAATAAACTTAATTTTAAACTTGGATTTAAATGTGCCGTGGAAGCTAAAATCGAACAATTTTCGCGTAAGTGGTTGAGCCTGCTAGTTAATGGATTTATCGGTCTAGCAGCGCTGGTGGGGGTCGTTACCATGCAGTCGAGCGGGGAGTTGGGCGGAATGCCCTCTGTTGGCGTTCAGGGGCAAAAGCCGCTCTCTGCAATTTCTGCTGCGAGTTTCAAACAAGCCGCGCAGCAAGAAGCGCAGCAAGAAGCCCTGCGGCTGAAAATGCTCAAAACTATTCCTAGTTTTGGGTTTGACAATTTAATTGCAGATTGGACATTTCTCAAATTTTTGCAGTATTTTGGCGACGACGAAGCGCGAGAGGTGACGGGCTACAATTTGAGCCAAGATTATTTTGACATAGTTACGCGGCGCGACCCGAGGTGGGCTGACATTTACCTGTTTCTTTCCACAGCTATTTCTTTTTATCAGGGAAAGCCTGAAACTGCTGTTAAGTTTATAGAGCGCGGTACTAACGCCCTTTCCCTTTCGCCGCAAATTCATTCCCAATCCTGGATAGTGTGGCGAACTAAAGGTCTTGATGAGTTGCTGCTGTTGGGGGATATTCCCGAGTCAATTAACTCTCACGAAATGGCCGCTGATTGGGTGGAAAAAAACCCGGAAGGGCAGAACTTGGCGCAAATGTTTCGAGCAACTGCTGAGTATTTGCGCCGAGATCCCGATAGCGTCCCGGTGCGGTTTACTGCTTGGAGCACCGTTTATGCTCAAACAACTGATAAGGTGGTGCGTCAAAGGGCCAAACAAGCTCTTGTCAAGTTGGGAGCTCAGGTGCAAAAAGATAAGAATGGAAACGAGAGTTTTATTTTGCCCCCTCGAAAGTAAGCAGAAGGAAGTTCGGGAACGGATTGTGTAACGGATGTAACGGATGTAACAGTTGACAGTTGACAGTTGACAGTTGACAGTTGACAGTTGATAGCGACATCTACCTGGAAGGAAGAGGATTGGAGTAAGGAATAGTCTTCTTTTAATTTCTCCCTGCAAGGGAGAGGCTTTCAACCAATTCTTTCTGGTAACGGATATCAGGAAGAAGGAAGAAGGAAGAAGGGAAATGCAGCCGCAGTAATAGTTTCAGATATCAAGAATGTCCTAAATGTTAAGGCGGTTGACTGTAATTCCCCAATCTAAAATCTAAAATAGACCTCTTGCAAAAATCGGCGTTGCTGATTTACCGTATGAAAGACTAAATATGCAAATCCTATAAACCAGTATCTACAAAGCTTCGGGATTTTCAACTTATTTTTTTCATACCCTGATTAAGCAACGCCCAAAAATCCTTTTAATCAAATTCTGGAACGGGCAAGATGCCCATTCCACAAGAAAAAAAATTTTGTGGGATGGGCATCTTGCCCGTCCTAGTTATTTTTGCAAGAGGTCTAATCTAAAATCGGCTTGAGTTAGTTCGCGCCATTCACCGGGTTTTAGACCTTCCACACGCAAATGCCCGATCGCGCACCTAACCAGCCGCAGCGTCGGAAACCCTACTGCTGCGGTCATCCGGCGCACTTGGCGGTTGCGGCCTTCTGTGAGGGTCATTTCCAGCCAAGCTGTCGGTATGTTTTTGCGAAATCGAATCGGCGGTTCCCGGGGCGGCAAAGGGGGTTCTTCTAACAATAATTGCACTTTTGCCGATCGAGTCCGATAATCTTGAATTGTGACACCAGTTTGCAAACTGGCGATCGCACCTGCATCGGGAATCCCTTCCACTTGCACCCAGTAAGTGCGGGGATGAGCGAATTTCGGGTCACTGAGGCGGTGCTGCATTTGTCCGTCATCGGTTAGCAGCAACAAACCTTCACTGTCGCGATCGAGCCTACCCACCGCATAAACATCAGGAATCGGAATATAATCTTTCAGGGTTCTGCGCTTAGTTTCCCCTGAGTTATCAGTGAATTGAGTTAAAACATCGTAAGGTTTGTAAAATAGAATGTAACGATAGGGCATAACAAATTAACGATTAAAAATCTACGATTGGGTTTTAATATTAACTGAATAGGTATCAACGGAGATATTGCATCATTGTCAATTACCTATTTAGGAACAGGCAAGATGCCTGTTTCACAATAAAATTGAGTTTTTGTGGAACGGGCATCTTGCCCGTTCTTAAGAATGGTGAAAGATGTGAGTATAAACTGATATCCTGCACCAAGGTCAAAAACAGGCAAGATGCCTGTTCCACGAAATATGAATAAACTTACACCCAATTTTACCATGCCCGAAGCCATTCACCGCATTTGCATCGTCCTAGGAACTCGCCCGGAAGCAATTAAACTAGCCCCAGTAATTCAACAGTTCAAAAATTCGCCAGCTTTTGACACCCAAGTAATATTAACCGGTCAGCACCGGGAAATGGTCGAGCAAGTAATGCGAATGTTCGATCTAAAAGCCGATCGCGATTTAGCAATTATGCAGCACCAGCAAACCCTGACAGACATTACTTGTCGGAGTTTGCAAGGTTTGGAAGCTTTGTTTAAAGAATTACAGCCGGAAATCGTCTTGGTTCAGGGCGATACAACGACTGCGTTTGCCGCTGCTTTGGCTGCATTTTACCAGAAAATACCCGTAGGTCACGTAGAAGCCGGATTGCGAACAGACGACGTGTTCAATCCCTATCCCGAAGAGGCTAACCGACGGTTGATATCTCAGCTCACAAGGCTGCATTTTGCCCCAACAGCGCTGGCTGCGGAGAATTTAGGGCGATCGGGCGTTTGGGGAGAAATTCACCGTACAGGCAACACAGTAATCGATGCTTTGTTATCCGTCGCCAAACGCGAACCAGAATGCAAAATTCCCAACCTAGATTGGAGCAAATATCGCACTATCTTAGCAACAGTCCACCGCCGCGAAAATTGGGGCGAACCCTTACAAGGAATTGCTCGCGCATTTCTCCAAATCTTAGATAAATTTCCCGATACAGCTTTACTGCTACCCCTGCACCGAAATCCCACTGTTAGAGAACCTTTGCAAGCTCTTTTGGGCGACCATCCCAGAGTATTTTTAACGGAACCTTTAGATTACGCAGAATTAGTAGGAGCGATTCAGAGATGTCATTTAATCCTCACAGATTCCGGCGGCTTGCAAGAGGAAGCACCTAGTTTGGGCAAGCCTGTTTTAGTATTGCGAGAAACCACAGAAAGACCAGAAGCAATTACCGCAGGAACCGCTAAACTTGTAGGTACAAATTATGATACAATTTCCACAGCAGCTACAGAATTGCTCAGCAATTCCGAAGCTTACAACGCAATGGCAATGGCAATCAATCCCTTTGGCGACGGTTTGGCAGCCTCGCGGATTTTGAAAATTGTTGAAGAGTATTTTAGTGAGAAGACAGTTGACAATTGACGGTTGACGGTTGACAGTGAGTCGAAAAATTGAAAACCGATTCTCAATTATTTGTTTACTCAGTCCGATCTATGGGAATCTCAATCACAAACTTCGTGCCTTCGCCCAGGGTGGAATCACACCAGAGTTTTCCTCCATGCTTTTCCTTCACCACCTGATAGCTAATGGATAAGCCTAATCCTGTCCCCTTGCCTACGGGTTTAGTAGTGAAGAAGGGATCGAATATGCGCGATCGCGCTTTCTCTGGAATGCCCGTACCGTTATCGGCGATCGCAATCTGCACCCACTGTTTTTTTGTTTTGGTAGTCTTAATCCAAATCCGATTCGGTTGGTCAACCATGTCCTGAAAACTACGTCCTTCATTGCTCTCTTCCAAAGCATCGATCGCATTTGACAGCAAGTTCATAAACACCTGATTGAGTTGACCTGCATAGCATTCTACCAACGGTAACTCGCCATATTGTCTGACTACTTCAATGGTTGGGCGTTCTGGCTTGGCTTGCAGGCGATGTCCTAAAATCATCAAAGTGTCATCAATGCCTTCATGGATATCGACAGCCTTGAATTCTGAGTGATCCAGACGAGAAAAGCTACGCAACGAAACCACAATGTCCCGAATGCGAGCGCTGCCCACTTTCATCGACTTAAGAATCTTAGTGAGATCCTCTTTTAGGAAGTTTAGATCCACATCCTCTAGGTCATCTTGAAGTGATGGGGACGGGTTGGGATAGTCCATTTGATAGGCATCTAGTAATCGCAGTAAGTCATCGATGTGTTGATTGAGATGAGACAGGTTGCCGTAGATAAAGCTGACCGGGTTGTTGATTTCGTGCGCTATCCCTGCCACCATTTGCCCCAGTGCCGACATTTTTTCGTTATGCACCATGTGACTCTGGGTGCGGTGCAGTTCTTCAAGGGTACTCTCTAGTTGTTGCACCTGTTGGTTCAGTTGCCGATCGCGAGCCATAAGTTGCTCTGCCATACTCTTAAATCCCTCAGCTAAAAGCCCCACTTCATCCTGACTATCAACCGGAATAGCAATGGCTAAATTGCCTCTGGCCAATTCCTGGGTTGCCTTAGTCAGTCTTTGAATGCGAAGGCTCAGAGCTTGGGTCAGACGGAAACCTCCGATCGTCACGACTGCAATCAGGACACTTCCTAATAGGCCAAAGCCACCCACCACAAACCATAAATGCTGTTCTGCTTGCTCCATTTCCTTGGCAGAATGCAGTACAGCAATTTTGAGAGTTGCCCCATCGAAACCTTGTAGCTCGATTGTTTGGATCAGGTATGCTTCACCAGCAATCCTGATCTTAGTGGGCAACCCGTCTGGCTGTCGAAATTGCCAAGGTCGATCGCGGTTAAGTGGCAAAGTAGCAGCCGTCACCTTCTCGCCGTCAAAAGCCACCAAATGTATGGATGTGTTGCCGCGAATCGACTGGAGCGCTGTGTCGTCAATGGCCAATCCCGCAACTAAACCAGCTAGGATCTTTTCAGATGATTTGATTGATATTAACGCAATCATGGAAGACGGAGCACTGTTTTGGGCCAGGAGAATTCCCGATAACTCTAGTCCGGTTCGGGCGGCACGGTTGACAGAGGCATCCTGCAATGTCGCCTGCCTTATTGCTCCCAACTGTGAAGACACTAAGACTTGACCGTCAGCGTCAACTATTCCGATCAAATCCAGTTTAAAACCTGCTTGGATTGGTAATAGTGTCCGCAGTAATAAAGGGCGATCGCCCTTTATTACTGCTCTGATGACATCATTATCCTCACTCACCGAACGAGCTTTCACACGGAGTGATTCTTGCCTTTGCTTGAGAGATTCCCGCAGCATACTAGCCAGATCCACGATCTCCTTTCGTGCCATTTGTTCTAAGCTGTTTCTAGCAAAATAACCAAAACCCAAGGTTCCAACAGTCCATAGACTCAGAAATGCCAACAACAGAGGTGATAACAACTTGACGGAAACGGGTAACCGCGCGTATCTGGACTGGATGGCCATAGCTCTTAATTCTTGGCGGATGGGGTCACGAAAATAAAGCCAGACTCCTCAATCGCGTTGATTCCTGGCGGACTAGAGATGTATTTAATTAGCGCTTGGGTAGCCTCTGAAGGTTTTTTGTGCCAGAGAATTGAAATTGTCCGAACCATGGGATACTTGCCAGTTTTGACATTTTCTCGTGTTGGTTCAACCCCGTTGAGGCTGAGGCGGTTGACAGGTAGTTTATTGGAAATGGCGTTAGCAAGGGAAAAGCTACCGATGCTGTAAGGAGTGCTTTGAATTGCCTCGATCAATTCCCCTTCTTTCCGAAATACTACTGCTTCTAATGAATTTTTTAAATCTCCTCCTAGGTAATATTTCCGCAATAGCCGCTTGGCAGATTGGCTCTCCTGACTTTATGGTGTATAATGTAACAAACAATACATTTGCTGTCATGGACTTTTATTTGGACTATATA
>NZ_JAUBWA010000155.1:0-13386 GCF_036702825.1 Microcoleus sp. A003_D6
TGTAAACTCAGAATTTCATGCCTGACGCACCCTACGGTTGGTTAGTAGCGTGCGTCAGGACTGAATACTTTGAGTGTAAACTCAGAATTTCATGCCTGACGCACCCTACGGTTGGTTAGTAGCGTGCGTCAGGACTGAATACTTTGAGTGTAAACTCAGAATTTCATGCCTGACGCACCCTACGGTTAATTAGCTTTTGCGATCGTTTGCATTGCAGTCTGTTTAGAACAATCTCTAGTTATTATTATGAGTATTTTTGGGCGGGCGGGACACCCCACAACCGTAAAATTCAGTCTTTGTGGAACAGGCATCTTGCCTGTTCCTGACACCAACCCCACAAGCATAAAATTCACTCTTTGTGGAACAGGCATCTTGCCTGTTCCTGACAGAATTTAATAGTTGAAGGACTTTAGTCCTCACTACAAACCAATGACTAAAACCTTAGAAGAAACCTAATGCTTTCGGGCTGTAGCTGACCAACAAATTCTTGGTTTGCTGGTAGTGATCTAACATCATTTTGTGATTTTCGCGACCGATTCCCGATGATTTGTAGCCGCCGAAGGCTGCGTGGGCTGGATAAAGGTGATAGCAGTTTGTCCACACGCGGCCGGCTTGGATGGCGCGGCCCATGCCGTAGGCGGTGTTGATGTCGCGAGTCCAAACTCCTGCACCTAAACCGTAGAGGGTATCGTTGGCAATTTCCAATGCTTCGGCTTCGTCTTTGAAGGTGGTGACAGCTAACACTGGGCCGAAGATTTCTTCTTGGAAAATCCGCATTTTGTTGTGGCCTTTGAAGAGTGTCGGCTGGAAATAATAACCGTCTTGCAAGTCGCCGCCTAAGATGTTTCTTTCGCCACCAATCAGGCATTCTGCGCCTTCGGCGTGACCGATTTTGACGTATTCGGCGATTTTTTCCATCTGGTTGACGGAGACTTGGGCGCCGAGGGCGGTTGTCGGATCTAAGGGGTTGTCTTGTTTGATTTGGCGGATGCGGGAGAGAGCTTTTTCCATGAATCGATCGTAAATTGACTCTTGAATTAAGGCGCGGGAAGGACAGGTGCACACTTCGCCTTGATTGAAGGCAAACATGACTAATCCTTCGATTGCTTTGTCGAGAAATTCGTCGTCTTGGGCGCAGACATCTTCAAAGAAAATGTTGGGGGATTTGCCGCCTAATTCTAGGGTGACGGGGATGACGTTTTGGGAGGCGTATTGCATGATTAGCCGGCCGGTGGTGGTTTCGCCGGTGAAGGCGACTTTGGCAATCCGGGGACTGGTGGCGAGGGTTTTGCCGATTTCGGCGCCGGGCCCGTTAATGACGTTGATTGCGCCGTCTGGTACTAAGTCGGCGATGATTTCCATCAGTACCAAGATTGAGGCGGGGGTGGGGCCTGCTGGTTTGAGCGCGACGCAGTTGCCGGCGGCGAGGGCTGGGGCGAGTTTCCAGGCTGCCATTAATATCGGGAAGTTCCAGGGGATGATTTGTCCGATGACGCCTAGGGGTTCGTGGAAGTGGTAGGCGACTGTTGTTCCGTCGAGTTCGCCGATCGAGCCTTCTTGAGCTCGGATGCAGCTTGCGAAGTAGCGGAAATGGTCGATCGCCAGCGGTATGTCTGCGAGGCGGGTTTCGCGAATTGGTTTGCCGTTGTCCCAGGTTTCGGCGATGGCGAGGCGATCGAGGTTTTCTTCCATCCGATCGGCAATTTTGTGTAAAACCCGCGCCCTATCGGCTGGGGAAGTCTTGCCCCACTTGTCTTTCGCAGCGTGGGCGGCATCCAGTGCTAATTCTACATCTTCGGCGGTCGATCGGGGAACTTGACAAATTGATTTTCCGGTAATTGGAGACAGGTTTTCCGAGTATTTCCCTTTCACCGGCGCTACCCACTTGCCGCCGATAAAGTTATCGTAGCGAGTTTGAAAAATCGACTGACTGCCGGATTGAACAGGTGCTGCTACTACCATTTTATGACCTCGTTAAAATTTATTTTCGCGTTCAATTGAAATCTGTTAAATACCTACCATCGTCTATTTTTTGGAATTTGTGTTATTTGATATACAAAATTTTACATTTGACCGATCTTTGAAATCAAGGTTGTTTCTAGGTTTCTGGTTCTGGCAGGTGGTTAATAAGATTTTTTTTATTAACCGCAGAGTACGCAGAGTACGCAGAGAGAAAAGAAGCATAAAAAGAGAAGTTCACAGATTATTTAAATGTGCTATTATATAAATATAAACTTGGCAAATTCTCAAGATTACTAATCAAATGCCTGCATTAAATGCCGTTGTTTTTGATTCTGATGTCGAGCCTGGGTTAAAGCATTTGAACGCAGGGAAAGTCCGGTGGTTCCGCCGCCGGCTGAAAGCTTGGGCCGAGCAAAATTTCCGCGATTTTCCTTGGCGGCGCACCTGCGACCCCTACGCGATTTTGGTGGCTGAGTTCCTGCTGCAAAAAACTACTGCCGCTACAGTGGCTCCGATTTATCAAGAGTTTGTCGATCGATATCCGACTCTCTCGGATCTAGCGGCCGCGCCTGCTGCGGAAGTTGCTAGTTTGTTGCAGCCTTTGGGTCTTTTTTTTAGGACGCAAAAGCTGCGGGAATCGGTGCTGGTTATCCTAGAAAATTATCAGGGAAACGTTCCCCGCACGGAAGCTCAGTTGCTGGAACTTCCGGGAGTTGGTAAGTATATTGCGCGATCAATTTGCGCTAATGCTTTCGGACAGCCAAAAGCGGTGATCGATACGAATGTTGCTCGGATTTTGCAGCGTTTTTTTGGGATTGACGGCGGTAAGGTAAAATCGCGATCGCCCGAACTTTGGTCAGCCGCAGAACGAGTCGCTCCCAAACAGCAAGTCGGGCCGTGGAATTTGGGTTTGCTGGACTTCGGGGCGGCAGTTTGTACCGCGAGAAACCCCCGCTGTGCTGAGTGTCCGCTGCAACAGCAGTGCGAGTACAAAATTAGCAGCGAAGTCAATTCTCGGCTAATTGGCGAACTGAATTGACAAATATTCAACCGCATTTGTAGGGGCGGTTCAGCAACAATTTATGCTCAAACCAACAATCTAAAAAAACCGCCCCCACCCAACAGTCAATACTATTAATTAACTGTGCCGCAGCGGAATTTCTATCCTAAATCTAGTACCTTTCCCCGGTTCCGAAAAACACTTTAACTCTCCTTTGTGCTGCTCTACAATTATCCGATAGCTGACAGCCAGTCCCAAGGCGCTGCTGTGTTCCGCAGGTTTCGCAATCGAAAATGGATCGGAAATTTGCGCTGTGATATCTTCGCTGATGGCCATGCCGTTATCAGCAATATCAATAGAAATTCGCTGAGCATCGATTACCTGAGTGCTAATCAAAATCACAGGCTTAAATTTGACCGATTTAGGTTCCTCCAACTCTTGACTCGACTCTTCCAAAGCATCGATCGCGTGATTGATAATATTCAGAAAAGCTTGATTTAGCAGACCAGCGTAACACTCAACTTGCGGCAAATTTCCGTATTCCTTCATCACCTTGATGTCTCGCCTTCCCTCGCGAGCCGGCAAGCGGTGCTGCAACAACAAAAGAGTATTTTCTAAACCGTCGGAAATATCGAATAACTGCCAGCCCGATCGGTCGCTGCGGGAAAAATCCTGTAGCGACAAGATTATTTGGCGGATGCGATCGCTCCCGGTACGCATGGAACTCACAATTTTTAATAAATCGTCGAGTATGAATTCCACATCCATATCTTGCTGCTTTTGCAGAATTTCGGCTCCGGGGTTGACTAGCTCTTTTTGATACAATCGCAGCAGTTCAATTAAATCGGTAGCGTAACTTTGGACGTGAGTTAGATTGCTGTAAATAAAAGTAATTGGGTTGTTAATTTCGTGGGCGATACCAGATACTAATTCGCCCAAATTCGACATTTTTTCAGCTTGCAGCATTCGATCGCGCGACAGTTGCAATTCTTGCTGGGCTTTCTCCAACTGCGCCCTCAACTCGCCCGATTTTTTAGAAGCGCGCACCCGCGCCAACAATTCCTGCTTAACTATCGGTTTAAACAGAAAATCGTCAAAGGGCGCATCCAATTCTTGAACTTCATCAAATTGCTCGGGTGTTGTCAGCAGAATAAAATAGGCTGCCGCCAATTCTCGTGAAGCGAAGCTATCCCCTAGGGAATCGGCTTTCACCAGCCGGCACACCTCCAACCAGTTGATTTGAGGCGAAGTCCCGTCGCATACGATCGCATCCGGCGACAATTCCCTCGCCAATTCTAAACCCTCGTTGCCATCGGGAGTGACTCTCACCTGATGTCCCTCCCTCCCTAGTAACTCTTGCACGACTTCCAAAGTCGCAGCATCCGCGATCGCCAGAATCTTTGCCATACTTCTACCAACTCCACAAATTACTTTTTAGGATACAACCGCCACAATTGCGCTGACATATTTAAAATTCCCCAATAGTTCAATCCCACCACAAAACAGCAGATTTTAGCTTCCTCAAACGCAAAAATAGCTCAGTAGAAGGTATAAATTTAGACTCGCAACGCAAAAATGCAAATTCTTGCCTTCCTAATTAATCTTTAGATAAGCTGTTACGCATTTAAAATAGTATTGTAGGGTGCCACGGCTCCTTTCTCGTTTCCCTTGTAAGCGTAAGTGTTCGCTTCTGACGCACCCTACAGGCTTAATTAATCTTTAGATAACAGCTTCTGCCTTCCCACTTCTGACAACTCTCCTAGATACTTTCTCAAGTTTCGCCCTGAAACAATAAAAAAACTTTAAAATTAATTAATAGTACCGTCAAATTCACCTTCTCGGTCAGCGCCTGAGAATGCCAATTACCAACACAACCTCAACTTTGATTCAATCCGAAACACTAGAACTATTAGAATGGCCGCGCCTGTGTCAGCACTTGGCTACCTTCGCGGCCACCAAACTCGGCGTCGCCGCGGCCCTCGACCTCGCAATCCCGGCAACTCAAGCTCAAACAGCAGAACTCCTAGCCCAAACTCAGGAAGCTTATCGGTTAGAGAGCCGCGCTGGCGGTGCTTTGAGTTTTGAAGGAATCCAAGACATCGGCAATTCCCTGAAGCGATCCGAACTGCAAGGTTTGCTCGGCGGCGAAGAATTGCTGGCCATTGCTACCACCCTCGCCGGAGCGAGGCAATTGCGCCGGATAATTGACTCTCAGGCAGATGTGCCGACTCTCAAAGAACTAGCAGCCCAATTGCGGACTTATCCCGAACTAGAGCAAGAAATCCACCGCTGTATAGACGATCGCGCTCAAGTAGCAGACAGAGCCACTCCTAAATTAGCAGGAATTAGAGTGCAAATGCGACAGTTGCGCGATCGCATTTATCAAATATTGCAGGGGATTTTGCAGCGCCAATCCAACGCGGTACAAGAACAGCTAATTACCCAAAGAAGCGGACGCTTTGTCATTCCCGTCAAAGCTCCCCAAAAAGATGCCATACCCGGCATCGTTCACGACTCCTCTGCCAGCGGCGCGACACTCTACGTTGAACCCCACAGCACAGTCAATCTTAACAACCAAATGCGGCAGTTGCTCAGGCAAGAACAAGCCGAAGAAGAAGCAGTCCGCCGCGCCCTCACGGAGCAAGTCGCAGCAGTCAAACCAGATTTAGACAGATTGTTGGTTGTAGTTACAACTTTAGATTTAGCTGCCGCTAAAGCGCGTTACAGTTTTTGGTTGCAAGCAAATCCGCCGAAATTTATCGAATTGGGAGAGCCAGAATTAGCAGCAAAAAATCAAGAAAATTCAGAGGAACCCACAGAAGATGAGGAAAACTCAGAAAACAGTGAATTATTAATTCGCAACCTGCGATCGCAAATTACCCTCCGCCAGTTGCGCCATCCCCTGTTAGTTTGGCAGCAACAATACGAGCAAGGCTTTGCAGTCGTGCCGGTCGATTTAACGATCGCGCCGCACATCCGCGTCGTCGCCATCACCGGCCCCAACACCGGCGGCAAAACTGTCACCCTCAAAACCTTGGGATTGGCAGCTTTAATGGCGAAAGCCGGAATGTTTGTTGCCGCCCGCGAACCCGTAGAATTGCCTTGGTTTGACAATATTTTGGCAGATATCGGCGACGAACAATCTTTGCAGCAAAGTTTGTCTACTTTCAGCGGTCACATCCGCCGCATCAGCCGGATTTTAGAAGTTTTAGGCAATAAATCGGAAGGGGAAAGTGCAGGAGAAGGAGAAGAAAATTCTCAATTCCCAATTACCAATTCCCAATTACCAATTCCCAAATCTTTAGTTTTGTTAGACGAAGTAGGAGCGGGTACAGACCCATCAGAAGGCAGTGCATTGGCGATCGCCCTGTTGCAATATCTCGCCCAACATTCCCTATTAACAGTTGCAACTACCCACTTTGGCGAACTCAAAGCCCTCAAATATCAAGACTCCCGCTTTGAAAATGCCTCAGTAGAATTTGACGACAATTCCATGCAGCCAACCTATCGCTTGCTGTGGGGAATTCCCGGACGTTCCAACGCCCTCACCATTGCCAAAAGACTCGGTTTGCTAACAGAAATAGTCGATGAAGCTCAAACCTATGTCGGGGGAGCGTCTCAAGATGTCAATCAAGTGATTGCCGGACTCGAAGCCCAGCGCCGGAGACAGGAAACCAAGGCCAGAGAAGCAACTCAACTGCTACACCAAACCGAAAAACTGCACAGGGAAGTTTCTCAAAAAGCAGCGGCTTTGCAAGAGCGGGAGCGAGAACTAAAAATAGCTCAGGAAGTGGCAGTAAATGAGGCGATAGGCACGGCAAAATCAGAAATTGCTCAAATCATTCGGCGCTTGCAGTCGGGCAACCAGACCGCTCAAAATGCCCAACAGGCGACAGATACCTTAAATCAAATTTCTGAAAAACACCTGCCCTCTCGCCAACAACCGGCTAAACCCAAACCGAGTTTTATGCCGAAAGTGGGCGATCGCATCCGCATTCCCAGCTTGGGCCAAACCGCCGAAGTCCTCAGCGGCCCGGATGCTAACGAAGAGTTGAGCGTTCGGTTTGGGATTATGAAAATGACTGTCAAACTAGGAGAAATTGAATCCCTAGACGGTCAAAAACCGGAAACTAAAGCCCAATTAGCCAAGGTTGCAGCCCAAGCACTCGCTACCGCTAAAGCTAAGCAAGCAGTGGCGGAACCTGCAAAACCCAATCCCGAAATTGCCATGCGCACTGCTAATAATTCGATCGACCTACGGGGTGCGAGAGTCTCAGATGCCGAAATAGAAGTAGACAGAGCTCTTTCCAAGGCCGTGGAATACGGAGTCCTGTGGATAATTCACGGCAAAGGTACGGGACAGTTGCGGCGCGGCGTTCACGAGTTTCTTGATTCTCACCCGCAGGTTTCTCGCTACGAGCTCGCCAGTCAAAAAGAAGGAGGTGCAGGTGTGACGGTGGTTTATTTGAAATAGTCAGGATTTACGCATTTCCGGTTGACTCGTAATTATATAGTTGTATGCAGCAAAACAAGTCGCAAGGAACATATCATACTGATGCAACCGGAATGGCTCCTACTGCAAATATGGCATAATTAAGAGTTAATTTCCCACTTTAGTAACTGCCTGACTAATGAAAAAAACTCCCTCAAATGAAGTTTTGGTTGGCGACTGTCGTGAAGTGATGAAGACATTGCCAGAGAATTATATTTCTGCCTGTATCACTGACCCACCTTATAATTATGAATTTATTGGTCATAAATGGGATGACTCAGAAATTCAGAGGCGTATTGAAAGAGTCAATGGCAAGGGAAATAAAACCCTTGTTAAAAACATTCCCTATGGCAGTGGTTTAGCAGGTGGAGTCAGAAACGAAAAATGGTATCAAAGGAATCGCAACAACACTCTGGATTATGAAAAGTGGTGCTTTGAGTGGGGCGAGCAGCTTTTTCGGATCTGCAAACCGGGTGCGACAGTTTTAGTTTTCAACAGCACGCGGACTGTTGCTCACGTACAAATAGCACTTGAAAATGCTGGTTTCTATGCGAGAGATATTCTTGTTTATAAAAGATCGAGCGGTATCCCTAAAGGTGTCAATATCAAACAACAGTTAGAGAAGAAAGGATATGAAAATTCTGAACAATGGGATGGTTGGCACAGTTGTCTGAGGAACGAATGGGAAGCAATCTGCGTACTTCAAAAACCACTGGTAAATAATTACTTGGAAACTCTACAGGAGTATGGTACTGGTCTATTTTATACTAAAGATCGGTGCGGTGGTTTTCAGTCAAATATTTTAGAAGGTATACAGCGTGAGAAAACCGAGGAGTTTAACGTCCATTGCACAGTTAAACCGATCGCTCTAATGAGACAACTGGTCGAAATATTTGTACCGCGTTTGGAAAATTCTATTCTAATCGATCCTTTCGCAGGATCTGGAACCACATTGCTGGCGGCGCAAGAATTTGGCATTAAATATGTTGGCATTGAAATAGTACCTGACTACATAGAGATTATCAACAAGCGCCTTGATAGTTTCAGCGGTATACAGGGAATTCTCCCACTTTTTCAATAAGAAATGACTTTAAATCAAACCCGCTTATTGTTTGTATAAACTCAAATGAATCGTCCCCCGTGTAAATTTTCCAAGTCCCTACTTGGCACGCTGTAATAGCTGCGGGCAAATTATCTTGTCTAAGTATTAAAAATACGGGTTCGTAATTATAAGTACGAAGTAGTGGGCCATAAGATTTGAATTTTTTCAGTGTTCCAGAATCTCCTGAGCCAATACGATATTTTGTATCTATTGCGTACCCATCAACAATCAGATCGCACGGCTCATCGCTTCCAACTTTAAATGCTGGCTGAAAGCTACTGCAATATGTTTTACACGTTTCAGTAACTAACAATTGCCAACACATACCTAACTCACGTCCCCAATATTGCCTGTTTTCTTTTTTTATTATTGGAGAAAGACCAAACACATCCATTAAAATATCGTGTTCTTCATTCTCTTCTGCATAAATTTTTTCGGTAAATGAGTTTTGGTATCTTGCTAAAATTTGCTCTAGTCTTCTTTCAGTCATCATCAGTTACCAGATCGGCTAGACTAACGGATAATGCCTTGGCTATTTTGCTGGCATTAAGTAGGGTTATATTCCTTTCACCTCGTTCAACTGAACCAATATAGGTGCGATGTAATTCAGATAGTTCTGCAAGCTGATCTTGGGAAAGATTTCTGAGCTTTCGGAAATGTCTAACTTTTTTACCAAATTGCTCCGTAATATCCATAGATTGCGCCAGATGAAGCAATCACAAATATAATCTGACAGACTATAAGTAGCGACAGACTATAAGTAGCATTCGAGAGCGCTAGGATCTTGGCATTGATATAAGTCCCGATAGTTTCAAACCACTGATTTGATTTCGGTCACTCTGTGGCGTAGGATGGTTAGGGGTAAAAATCTATGGGTTTTGCCGATCGCGACCGATCTTTCCTTGAAACGGCAACTTTTAACCCGCAAATCCGTCCAGCAGTTAGGATTGCCGGAATCAAAGCAACGAGCTATGGAGACAAATTAACAGATATGCTGTTGCCCGCAGGCTGCAAAGCTTTCATTACTGCATACTGTTCGATATCCTGTCTCAACCTGTCTTATTTCCCGTGCTGAAGCCATGCGCTCGACCGTAAAGTCCTCCGCTCCCACAAACGAAACGGGTCAATCTCCCAACTGGGAAGAATTGACCCAAAAAGCACCAGAACCTACCCAGTTGGACAACATTAAAGCCCAACTGGATTTAGTGCTGTTAGCCCTAGAAGCACTGGCAGAAATAGGCTCAGAGGCGATGCTCAAGGTAGCAGCCGAACTGAATTTAGAGCCAATGGTAGCCGATCGGGTAGCTTTGTGGCGGCTGCGCCAATCTAACCCGCTGCGGAAAGGCCACGGAGGGCGCAAAAAACTTGATGTGGAGGAAGCTCGATCGCTCGTTTTGATAAGCTGTCATTTGGCAAAACAGCACCAAGCTTTAATCCGCCGCGCTGTTGCTTTGCTCGAACAAATGGCCGAGCAAAACCGCGAACCTCACACAGTCGCCTTATTGGGAGACTATATTGATAGGTTCAGCAACACTTATGCCGATCGCATGGAAGATGCAGAAAACTTATCGGCAAAAGAACTAACTAATTTAGCCCTGAAACTCCTGATCGATTTGCTATTTTACAGCAGTCCCGGCGGCCACAGACGGCTCTGGCTGGCTCTCCTAGACCGTGCCAAGAATTAACCTAAGTCATAATGAAAATGAGAATGAAAAACATCAGGAACAGGCAAGATGCCTATTCCACCAAAGAATTTATTTGTTGTGGAACAGGCCGGAAAGCCTGTTGCTAAAAAAGCTTGTTAAGAATGCTACCAAATATCAGATAAAACATAGTTATTCCATCTTCCTGATGACTACTGACTAATGACTGCTGACTACTGACTGCTGACTTCTTCCTTCTTCCCTCTTCCTTCTTCCTTCTTCCTTCTTTGCTATGGTTCTCAAACGGTTCACGCCCCCCACTTGCACGCTGGAAATTACAGCCAAAAGTTCGCCTCTATCTCGCTGGGCGGGCCAACCCGTGTTTAAATCTTTAAGTTTCGAGCTGCGGCTCGACGACCCCAGGCTACCAGATACCGAACACGTTACTCTCAGGGGCGATCGAATTCAACTCGAAACCCTCCACGAAGCTGTCAGCAACTACGTCCAAAACTTGCTCGGCGCATCCCGCGATTGGGAAAACAACCTCAACTCTCAAACCGGGCTTACCGCAGCAGGTTCAGACTCGCCCGAAGTCGCGCGTAATGCCGTTATATTCGATCGAGCCGCCAAAACTTCCGAACTAGCAACTTACAACCCCTACTCTCTCCCAACTTCCTACCTTCCGGTTCCCCCCCGCTTAGAACCCCGCGGCTTGCTCGCCCACAACTTGTTTTTAGGCTCTTTGAGCGCCGCAGAATCCGGGCCGGTAGTTCCCTTGAGCACCCTGCAACTGTTTGACTTGGCCACAGCACTAGATGACAGCGCCGCCGAAGTGATGGCGCTTCCCAACCTCAACCGCGAGCCCCGACGGCCGCTGTCCTCACCCTGGCTCAAGCTGGCAGCAATGATGGTCGCGGGCGCGGGCCTGACAACAGGAATTATCAAAATGCTCGATCGGGCAGCCACCGCGCCACAAACCGCCTCAGCCCCCGCTCCAGGACAGCCCCAGCTAGCTGCCCGCGTCTCCCCCAGTCCTGTTCCCGCGACGACACCCCCAGCACCAACACCCGCAGCAACACCCGGTTTACCGCCCCTACCGCCCCCGCCCATCAACACCGCCGCCTCCCCCAGCCCCAGCTTGCCCCCCATCGCCCTCACCCCAACTTCCCCCACCAACAAACCCAGCCCCATCCAGCAGCCACCCCTCCTATTTCCCCCCAACGGCAGCGCACCCAGCGCCCCACAGAGCGCCCCAGCTTTCCCTCAAGGGTCAACAATCACAATTCCCGCCCCCGAAGAACAGCCCACTTCCGCCTCCCAAGTACCCGCACCAGTACCTTACCTGCTGCCCCCCGTACCGCCCAGACTAGCTCCCGCCGTACCGCCGCCTCTGCCCCCCTCCCTATCTGCTTCCCGATTTCCCGTTCCCCCGCCGCAACCCTTCCCCAGTCGCATCGAGCCGATCGTCCCCCCCGCCAGTACCGAACTCCCAGCCCTTGAGGACACTCAACCAACCGCCGAGTCTGAGGACAACAACCAGGTGGCGGCGAGCAAAAAAAACCGCACTTTATTTGATACAATTCCTCAAGTTTCAGAAGCTAGAACTTACTTTGAGGAACGCTGGAAGCCACCAGAAGGCATGGAACAAACTTTGGAATACAGCGTGCAGATCGATGAAACTGGGTCAATTCAAAGTATTGTGCCGATGGGAAAAGCAGCAGCAGATTATATCGATCGCACTAATATGCCATTAGTCGGCGAGCCGTTTGTTTCTGCCGTTTCTAATGGGAAAAATCCTAAAATTAGAGTTGTTTTGAGACCGAACGGTCGAGTACAAACCTTTTTGGAAGAGAGTAATTGAACGCTCTAAAAAACATTGTTCAGATGGGAAATTCCGGTTAATTACTAATGTTAAACAAGTTCAAAAAAAATCAATTTTTAACTGCGGCAGCAGCCGCCAGCGTATTGACAGTGGCTCCTGTTTGTGCTGCAAATATCTCTTTACCCGTGCGGCCGGCAGAGTCACCTGTAAAAAATAGTTTAGTTCAAAATACGGGAGCAAACGAATATTTCCAACAAGGCTTAAATTTTGCCGCCCAACAAAACAAAGAAGGTGCAGAAGCAGCATTTCGCAGAGTTATTCAAATAGACCCCAATTTTGCCGAAGCTTACGCGAACTTAGGCAGCATTCTAGCCAATCAAAACAAATTAGCAGAAGCACTGCCCAATTTTCAAACCGCAATTCGCCTCAAACCTAACGTCCCAGAATTTCATTATATGCTCGCGCAAGTCCTCTACGCACAAAATAAAATGGCAGATGCAGTAGAGTCGGTAAAAAAAGCCAGGGATTTATTTAGAAACCAAGGCAAAACTCAAGAAGCAAATACACTCGAACAAATTATCAAAGACATAACAAAGTAACTCATGTAGGGTGCGCACCCCGCACCGCACCCTAATGGACGATTTTTCATCAAAATCTCAGAACTTAGGCATCAATAATATGAATTCCGGTTGCACCCGCACGATCGGCAACGCAGGACACGGCAATGCCGTTTCCCTACCCCAAAATAATCAATCTTCCTCTATAAAAAATGTAACCATCGCCCGATTAATTGTAGTCCAAGGGCACGGTACCGTGTCCTGACTGTGGGTAATATTAATTCCGATGCTACCGGATTTGATTTGATATAGCAAGTGTCCTGACGGTTAGCAAGTTTTTATAGCAACGGCCAAGCCGGTTAGGACATTTTAAATTGGTGAAACCATTGCGATTCTTCCTGATTCCTGATTCCTGATTCCTGATTCCTGATTCCTGATTCCTGATTCCTGATTCCTTCTGCTATATCAATTCCCTTTTTTTCTATCCCAAACTTCTCCAATCCAATAAAAAACTGCAATCCCGCCAAAACTAGCTAAAAAATCTTCAATACTAGCAGTACGATTGGGTAAAATTCCTTGCAGCATTTCTTCCCCAGCAGCGAACACAGTAAAAATTGCAGGCCCGAAAGGAATTGAATAATTCAACAAATTCATCTTTTTTTTCCCAGTTGCTCTATGGCACAAAAAAGATGCTATAGCGGTTCTCAGAAAGATGAGGTACGTAGTTGGGCTGGCTCTCCTGACTTTATGGTGTATAATGTAACAAACAATACATTTGCTGTCATGGACTTTTATTTGGACTATATAT
>NZ_JAUBWA010000156.1:0-13002 GCF_036702825.1 Microcoleus sp. A003_D6
ATGATTGGTGTCAATCTCAAAGCAGCAGCTTAAATTATCATCAGTATTTATACTGATTGCATAACTGTTATGCTCCCCTCCCCCTCTCCCCCTCTCCCATTCTCCCCCTCTCCCATTCTCCCCCTCTCCCCCTCTCCCATTCTCCCCCTCTCCCCCTCTCCCATTCTCCCCCTCTCCCATTCTCCCCCTCTCCCCCTCTCCCCCTCTTCCCTCAACTCCCCTTCAAACGCTGCAACAGCCATTGAAATCTCGATTCAGCCAAATCTGGATTTTCGACATTTTGCCCGATCGCGCGCTCGTCGTCGGAGTCTTCATATATTAAATAATCAGTATCTTCGCCGAAGCGTTGGACTGTACCCCGCAGTCTCGACGACAGAAATTTGGTAATAGCCCGATAAAACCGCAGGGAAAAAAGTACGTCTTGCTCGAGTTTTTCAGTTAGCAGCCGCCTCGGAATTGACAGAATGAGGCACTCTTCAATTGCCGTGACGCTAGCAGAAGGAAGCCTCCCGTCTACAAAAGACATTTCGCCCAACACTTCCCCGGAAATAATTTTGCCAATTTCTTTCTCGCCCAAAGATGATACAGCAACGCTCAAAGTTCCATGCAGAACTATGTACAGGGCGTCTAACGGCTTTCCTTCGGTGATGAGGGTGGTGCCGGGGGGGACTTGGGTGCGGGTGCCGTTGGCGAGCATCCAATCGATGTCGCGATCGCTCAATTCGCCTAATATAACTAGAACTTTGCTCATAAAGTCAGGTTGAGATGAGATACTCTGTATTTTTTTACTTGTTTAGTTACCAGAAAGAATTGGTTTAAAGCCCCAAGCCTTGCAGGGAGAAATTAAAAGAAGACTATTCATTACTCCAATCCTCGGACTTCCAGGTAGAGGTCGCTATCAACTATCAACTGTCAACTGTCAACTGTCAACTATCAACTGTCAACTGTCAACTGTCAACTGTCAACTGTCAACTGAATGAAGTGCTGTTGTTCGATGGTCAGACCCTGAGCGAAAGCGAAAACTAAACTTTACTAATAAAATACTAACTTTTACACAATTATCGTAATATTCAGTAATTTTGACACGATCGAGCCACAAATCTTTCTCGGATCGGTGCTATGTATTCTACATTACTTGTCAGGGACTGTGCAGCAACAGATCGCGTTGTTTTAACTGCGCTTGCTTGGGACTGCGGGGCTGCCAAAACTGTTTTGAAAGCTTGCTGTCTGTTGGTTTCGAGCCGGTGCGACCTCAAAAACCGGATTTTTCGGGCGTGGCTGCGAGTGCAGCGCCCCCAAGTACAGAATTGTACAATGCAAGCGAGACGCCCGATCGACACCTCAATTAAACAGGATAAAGGGTGAAATCCTCCCTAAGATAGATTTTTAGCCGATCGAACGGTAAATTAAAATTAGCCTGTAAACCCACCGTCAGTTCTTGAATCTAATCAGCTAGAGAGTTGACTCTTCAACGGTTGAGTGCCAATCTAGGAACAACACAACTCAAATTTGTGTCATTTTTGAGCAAAGCTCTCGACTGTCGCCCTCAAACACTTACACTTTTAACGCACCATTCATTGAGGAGTTTCTATGAATAGTCTATTTTCTAAGTCTGCTTTCGCGTTAATAAACCTTGCAGCTTTAGCTGTTTCTTGCAGTACCCTGTCAGCCAAAGCTGAAATGGGCAACTTGCCCGATGGCGCTACAACTGCAAATTTGGCAGCTCAGAATATTGACCGAATTTCTGAGCCGGCGGCAACTTCAGCAGTTAAACCCGACGCAGAAACAACGGCTAGCAATACAAAAATTGATTCTATCAGTTGGAGCGAACTAACAGAAGCGGCAGAGCCAGCAGCCTCCGCACCGGCAGCCAACTTGCAAGCATCTGTTGCAACACCAGAAAAATCGGCAGCAGCAACATCTGAAATTGCTGGGACAGAAACTGCACAAAATACATCCATTGCTGCTGAGACACAAAACTCGCAAGAAACAGCTAAAATTGCTGATAATGGCGTCAAAGTGAAGTCAACGGTCGAGAGTGCCAAAAAGATCGATCGACCTACCTCAATTGTTGCCGAGAGCAATAATATTGAAGTAACAGCAACGAAGGAAGAAAAAGAAGTCAAAACAGCACAAGAATTGTTGAGCAATCCTGTCAGCACTTCCGCCTCAGCTTTGACAAACCAACCGAAAGTTGCCCAAAAACCGGCAACTGCCTCAGAACCAACTAAAAAAGTGGCTCAAGGAACTCAAATCCGACCAGGGCGAGCTACCCGTTCTGGGCCCAGCTACGTCGGGATTGGCGGCAATCTAGGTTTTGGCGGAGATTCAGCTTTAGGCGACGGTTCATTTGCGATTATTAGCAAAATCGGTTTGACGAACAATTTCTCGGTGAGACCGACTGTTTTGTTCCGCGACAACTTAGCTTTTCTAGTTCCCGTTACCTACGATTTTGTATCTCAAGAGACTGTCGAAGTCAGCGATGATTTTGTGATTACTGCTGCTCCTTATGCAGGTGCTGGCGTGATAATTTCTACCGGGGATGATGCTACTTTAGGCTTCCTGATTTCGGGGGGTGTAGATGTGCCGCTGTCGAGAAATTTTACAGCCACAGCGGGACTGAATATTGGTTTTGTAGACGGAGCTGAAGTGGGATTGTTACTCGGTGTCGGCTATACGTTCCCGAATATTGCCAGGTAGTGTTGCTGTTTGAGCAAATGCAGGAGAAATAAATAGGCGCGGGGTTGGCTGTAGGAATACAGTCAACCCTTTTTGATGATGGAAAATCTGCCAATTCGATCGATGTAGGGTGCACCATAAGCAGAGAGCGCCGAGATTGATTTTGGTGAAAGATATAATGATGGTGCGATCGATCTGAGATGTTGCGTCATTCTTGTCAAGAACGGGCAAGATGCCCGTTCCACAAAGAGTAGATTTTCTTGTGGGATGGGCATCCTGCCCGCAAAAAAAAAGGATTATTGAAAATGGTGCAAGATATAAGATCGATCGCACTTTCTCACCAACCACCCGAAAAAAACCGTGACTAAAACAGAAATCTTAGCAGCACTCCAAAATCTGACAGCAGAAGAACGCCTAGAAATCATCGAAACAGCTTCGCGGATGATGCGCGAAGAAATAGAAGAAAAAGCCCAGCGCAAAGTTGAGAGAAAGCGGCGACTCAGAGCCGCAGCAGAAGCAGCAGTCAAAGATTATATGCCGGGAGGTGCTTTACATGATTTGTGGTCGCCAGACAGCGAACCCTATTTTGAATCCGAGGAAGAATACCTTAACGCAGGGATAAAAACTAATGCGTAGAGGCGAAATCTGGCTGGTTGCGCTTGAACCTACTGTGGGCGCCGAAATCGGAAAAACCCGTCCGGTAGTAATTGTTAGCGATGAAACGGTGGGAATTTTGCTGCTTGAAGTTATTGTTCCCATCACTGACTGGAAAGAGCGATACACCGAGAGAAATTGGATGGTTCGACTAGAACCCAGTGGCGAAAATGGCTTGGCTAAAGTCTCCGTCGCCGATGCTTTTCAAGTCCGTTCCGTCTCGCAACAAAGATTTGTCCGACAACTCGGAACCCTGTCCGAGACAATTATGGAAGAAATTGCAGAAGCACTGACAATTGTTTTGGATCTGGATTGAATAACTAGGCAACAGCGCACAAATAGTGTTAATTATAGATAGATTGTACGGCGCGATGGCCTAAATGATTCCTATACAACTTACACTTAAAAATTTTCTCAGCTATCGCGAAGCTGCTTTAGACTTTCGCGGCCTGCACACCGCTTGCATTTGCGGGCCTAACGGTGCTGGCAAATCTTCTCTCTTAGAAGCGATCGCCTGGTCACTTTGGGGCTGTTGTCGCAGCGATACGGAAGACGATATCATCCATATCGGCGAAACAGATGTGCGCGTTGATTTCACTTTCTCCACCGGCGGCCAAATCTACCGGGTGATTCGCAACCGCCGGCGCGGACAATCGGGAAGTTTGGAATTTCAAGTAGCAACAAACCCCCCCTTCCCCCCCCTTGGTAAGGGGGGGCCAGAAGAAGTGAATTCTTCCCTCAATCAAGAATATCCAGAAAAATTAACTTCTTCTCCCCCCCTTGGTAAGGGGGGGTCGGGGGGGGTGAATTTCCGCACGCTCACAGACAAGGGCCTGAGAACAACTCAGCAAAAAATCCTCGAACACATCAAATTAGATTACGATACTTTCATCAACTCGGCGTATTTGCGGCAGGGGCGAGCTGATGAATTTATGCTCAAAAAGCCGATCGAGCGCAAACAAGTTTTAGCCAACCTGCTCAAGCTCGATCGATACGACACTTTATCCGAACAAGCCAAGGAAAAGTCCAGAGAATTTAAAGCTCGAGTCGAACTGCTCAAACACAGTTTGCAAACCGTACAAGACCAACTGCAACAAAAAGAGGCGATCGCTTCAGAACAAACTCAATTGCAGCAAGCAACCGATTTGCTCTCTTCACAGCAGCAAGCCGACACAACCGAGTTGCAGCAACTGCAACTCCAGCACCACAACCGCCAAACTTGGCAAAAACTCCTCGCCGGCCACCAGCAACAGCACTACAATATCTCTCAAGAATGCCGCCGCTTGCAGCAAGAACTCAGCGCCGTCAAACAGCAGCAAAACGAGCTGCAAGCCCTCCTAGAACAAGAAAATGAAATAACAGCGGGTATCGCGTATTTCCACAGCTTGCAAGCCACAGAAGAGAGTTTAGCTGGCAAATTCAAAGCTAACCAACAAGCCCAAAATCAGCGTCAGCAATTGCAAGAACAGCAGCGCGACGAACTGAGCTTTTTGCAAAGCAAAATTCAGCAGTTGCAAGCTCAATTAGATGTTTTGGAACAGGATGAAAAAGATGTTCTGGATATTCTCAAACAGCAGCCGGAGGTTGACAAAGGACTCGCACAGTTGCAAGCAGTTCGATCGCGCCTCAACGAACTAGAGCAACTGCAACTGCAAGTTTCCCCGCTGCTACAACAGCAGCAGCAAAAGCAACAAAAGCTCGATCGCGCCCGCGCCGGTTTAACCGCCCGCTTAGACGAAATCAACCGACAGGTGCAAGTTCAACAGCAGCAGCGACAGCCGCAATTGCAGCAGGAAATCTCGACCATCGCCAATCAAATTTTGCAGTTGGAAAACAAGCGAGTTTATCAGCACCGAGTCCGCGAAAAAGGCCAAGAAAGGCACGACTTTCTAGGAAACCTGCAAGCCAAAAGCCGCGACTATCAAACCAGACTCGCCGAAATCGACCAAAAACTGCAACTGCTGCGGAAACATGAAGGAGAAACCAGCGCAGGTGAAGGTAAAGCCTCGAATTTTGCGGAAAACGAGCCAGCGAATTCGCCTTTAATGGTGCGAGATACAAATTTTGGCAATTGTCCTTTGTGCGATCGACCTTTAGACGAACATTACTGGAATTTGGTAATCGCAAAACACCACTCCCAACAGCAGGAAATTTGGAATCAATTGTGGGTTGTGCGCGAACAATTGGCCGTCTCCGAGCGCGAAATTCAAGTCCTCAGACATGAATACCGCGAACTAGAACAGGAATTAGCGCCCTACCAAGAATTGCGGGAACGCCGCAGCCATTTGCAAGCACAATTAGATGGCCTGGGCCAAGATGAAAACCGACTGCAAAGTATGCGTCAAGACGCGGAGGAAATAGAGCGGTTGCTGCGCAGCGGCGAGTATGCAGCCGATGATTTGGGCGAACTACAGCAAATCGAACAGCAACTGCAACAGCTCAATTACAGCGATAGCAGCCACTCCCTCGCCCGCAGCGATGAAAAGCGCTTGCGGTGGGCGGAAATTAAGCAAGCTCAAATTAAAGACGCTCAGCAGAAACTGAATAAAATTAATGCCCGCCGCCCGGATCTGCAAACTCAATTAGCCACCGTACAGCAACAGTTAGAACAGCAAAAAAATAGCTCGGAAATACAGCAGCAAATTCTGTCTTTAGATAGATACATTGCGGAAGTTGGCTATAATTTGGAACAGCACGAACACGTCCGCAGCGAAATGCGCCGATCGCAGTTTTGGATCGCCCGCGCCGAAAAACTGCGATCGGCAACTGTGCAGTACCCGCAAGTGCAGCAGCGGGTTAATGAAATAGCAAATTCCATCGCCGTGCGCGATCGAGATTTGCAAGCTGTCAGCGCTCAAACTTCAGCGATGAACCAGCAGTTGCAAGAACATCCCGATCCCACAGCCCGCATAAGTGCGATCGAACAGCAAATCAGTCGCCGCCGCCAGCAGCTAGACCAACATCTGGGAAGTCTCGGACGCCTCCAGCAGCAGCAGCAAAATCTGGAAGCTCTGCAAGTTCAGCTAGTAGCTCAAAAAGAGCAAATGCAAGTTGCAAAACGCGAGTATCGAGTTTATCAAGAGTTGGGTCAAGCATTTGGCAAAAACGGCATTCAAGCTTTAATGATTGAAAATGTTTTGCCTCAACTCGAAGCTGAAACCAATCAGATATTGTCGAGATTGAGCGCGAATCAGTTGCACGTTCAATTTATCACTCAGCGGGCTGCTGCTTCTAAAAAAGCAACTAAATTGATTGACACTTTAGACATTTTAATTGCTGATGCTCGCGGCACTCGCCCCTATGAAACTTACTCGGGCGGCGAAGCTTTTCGGATTAATTTTGCGATTCGGCTGGCGCTGGCGAGACTGCTGTCTCAGCGGGCGGGCACGGCTTTGCAAATGTTGATTATTGATGAGGGATTCGGGACTCAGGATGCGGTTGGGTGCGATCGGCTGATTGCTGCAATTAATGCGATCGCCTCCGACTTCGCCTGCATTCTCACCGTTACCCATATGCCCCACCTGAAAGAAGCTTTTCAAGCCAGGATTGAAGTAAGCAAAACTGCTCGGGGTTCTTGCATCAGCTTGTCCGTTTAGAAGGCTTGATGAGCCGGATGGAACGAGGAAAAGAAAAAAAGTTGAAAATATCAGTTTTTCACCTCATGTTTTTTTTTCGGCTTGGGTATTTTCACCTTCTGTTTTCTGGATAAGTGCCGAATGCCTTCGGTTATATAGCAATCCTAGATCATTTGTGAATTTCTCGACGAACTCCCCTTGATAAGGGGAGGGTTGGGGTGGGGTAAAAAGTTTACGAATCATTTAGGATTGCTATACTACTTACTTTCAAACAAAAAGGCAATTGTAGACGCGTACTCCAAACCATGATGGCATCAGTCATTGCCAATCTAAAATCTAAAATCTAAAATGGTATTACTCGTCTCCCCCGCAGGCTTTTTTTTGCCGCTGATTTTTTTTATAAGGCTAAATTAAAAGTAAAATTATACAATAAGAATGGCTCAAGCTATTTATATTTTTTTATTGTTCTGTCCCCTCCCTGGGAATTTGGATATTGCCACCGATGATAACAGACTCTTTCAACCTGTCTCTGCTAGAGCGGGCGATCGCAGCGTCGAGCAACAGCATCTTAATTGCAGATGCTCGCAGGCATGACATACCTATTATCTACTGCAATCCTGCTTTTGAGAAACTGACCGGTTACAGCGGCGAAGAAGTTATTGGACGCAACTGCCGGTTTTTGCAGGGCCCGGATACCGATGGCGCCGAATTAGACAAACTCCGCAGCAGCTTGCGATCGGGAACGGAAATTAAGGTAGTTCTCAAAAATTACCGCAAAGACCAAACTCCTTTTTGGAACGAATTAACCGTTTCCCCCATCCTCGATGGCGAGGGAAAATTAACACATTTTATCGGAGTTCAGAACGATATTAGCAAAAGAGTAGCAGCCGAAACAGCCCTGCAAGAAAGCGAAGAAAGATTGCGGGCGATCGCCACTGCGACTCCCGTTCCCATGTTAATTACGCGCCTGGAAGACAGCGTTATTTTGTACGCAAATCCTGCCTTATGCAAAACTTTTGGTTTGAGTTACGAACAACTTATCGGCGGCAAAAAAATTGAATTTTATGCCAATATTAACGACCGCCGTCAATTGCTAGAATTAGTCAAACAAAACGGCTTTAGCGACAGCGAACAAATCGGTCTCAGGAAAGCAAACGGCAGTTTTTTTTGGGTAAAAATGTCGATGCGATCGATTAATTTTAACGGCGAAGCAGCAATTTTATCGTCATTTTACGATATTACCGATCGCGTAGAAGCAGAAACAGCATTACGGCAAAGCGAAGCGAGGTTTCAAAAACTAGCCGCCAACGTTCCCGGAATGATTTATCAATTTCAGTTAACAGCAGACGGCACTGTGTCATTCCCCTACGTCAGTTCCGGCTGCCGCGAACTCTGGGAATTAGAACCAGAGGTACTCCAAAATTCAGCTATTCCCGCGATCGAAATGATTCATCCAGAGGATGCGCCCAGCTTCCACGAATCTATTGCTATCTCAGCTAAAACTTTAGAACCTTGGCGGTGGGAAGGCAGATTAGTTTTCCCGGGAGATCGGATGAAGTGGATTAGCGGGGGTTCGCGACCCGAACGGGGCGATAAAGATGAGATTATTTGGGACGGCTTGTTGATTGACATTAGCGATCGCAAACTTGCAGAATCAGCACTGCGGCAAAGCGAAGCCAGATTCCAAAAAATGGCCGCCAACGTGCCGGGAATGATTTATCAATACTTGCTGCGTCCCGACGGTTCCAATCAATTCATTTATGTCAGTTCCGGCTGTTGGGAACTTTACGAGTTAGAGCCAGAAAAAGTTCAAAAAAACTCCGATTTAATGTGGTCAGCGGTGCATCCAGAAGACTTAAAACCCCTGTTAGAATCAGTGGCAATTTCCGGCGAAACTTTAAAACCTTGGATATATGAAGGGCGGATCGTAACGCGATCGGGAAAACTGAAATGGATTCGCGGCATCGCCCGCCCCGAACTGCAACCCAGCGGCGATATACTGTGGGAGGGGGTGACAATCGACATCAGCGATCGCAAGCTAGCAGAAATCGCCCTGGGCGAGTCAAAAATCGCCCTGCTACAAGTCAATCAAGAGCTGGAAAAGCGCGTCCTAGAACGCATGGAAGCCTTGGAAACATCCCAAAAAATGCTGTGGTTGGTAATCAATAACATCCCTCAGTTAATCGCCTGGAAAGATCGAGATTCAGTTTACTTGGGAGGCAACAAAAATTTGGCCAACATCGCAGGTTTCAATCACCCCAGTGAAATCGTCGGTCTCACGGACTACGATATGCCCTGGAAGCCAGAAGAAACAGAATTTTTTCGAGCCTGCGACAGCCGCATTATGGATAGCAACACCGCAGAATATCACATTATAGAACCCCAACTGCAAGCCGACGGCACCCAGCGCTGGCTGGATACAAATAAAATACCTTTACACGACAATAACGGCAATGTTGCCGGCATTTTGTGTACTTTTGAAGACATCACCGACCGACTTTCCCTAGAAGCTAAAGTCCGGGCCAGCGAGGAACTATTTCGCAAAATATTTGAAGATGCACCCATTGCTATCTACTTAGCCAATTTAGACGATAACAAGTTAATGCGAGTCAATAAAAATTACTGCGAAATGCTGGGCTATACCATAGCAGAATTACTCGCCAAAACATTTATAGAACTTGGGCATCCCGACGATTCTCCAAAAAATATCCAAGTGGCTGATTCTCTTGAACGGGGAGAAATTACTCACTATCAAATCGAACTCCGCCAGATTACCGCTACAGGTAAAATTGTTTGGGTAAACGTGACAGCTACTTTGATTCGAGACGGCGAAGGAAAACCTATTTACAAATTAGGGATGATTGAAAATATTACCAACCGCAAAATTTCCGAAGCAGCACTCCAAGCTTCCCAATCTCAATTGAAAAAACAAGCAGCCCAATTGCAAGAAGCCTACGAACAGCTACAAGACGCTCAAATCCAATTAGTTCAATCCGAAAAAATGTCTAGCCTCGGTCAGATGGTGGCTGGCATCGCCCACGAAATCAACAATCCCGCAACTTTTATTAACGGCAATATTTCTCATACATACACCTATTTTCACGATTTAATTGAACTCTTGAATCTCTACCAGCACAGCTACCCATCCCCAGTGCCTCAGATTGCTGAAAAAGTGAAGGAATTAGATTTAGATTTCCTCAAGGAAGACTTGCCCAAAATGCTCAACTCCATGAAAATTGGAGTAGAAAGAATCAGTAAAATTGTGTTGTCGCTGCGGAACTTTTCGCGGCTAGACGAATCGGAAATGAAGTTGGTAGACCTTCACGAAGGAATTGACAGCACGCTGTTAGTTGTGCAGCACCGATTGCACCAGGAAAATAAAAAAAGCCGGATTGAAATTATTAAAGACTACGGGAAAATATCGAAAATTTACTGTTGTGCGGGGCAGTTAAACCAGGTATTTCTAAACATTATTAACAATGCGATCGACGCTCTAGAAAACCAACCGCAACCTCGGACGATCGTGATTCGCACCTTCATGAAAAAAGCCGAATTGAAAAGCCACAGCATAAGCCAGCTCAGTGAGTGCGATCGCATCGTCATTTGCATCGCCGACACCGGCCCGGGAATGAGCGAAGACGTTCGCAAACGGCTATTTGACCCCTTCTTTACCACCAAACCGGTCGGCTCTGGAACCGGTTTGGGATTGTCCATCAGCCATCAGATTGTGGTAGAAAAACATAAGGGAAGCCTGCGGTGCATCTGTGCGCCCGGACAGGGAGCGGAATTCTGGATTGAAATTCCCTGCTCCGCGAACGAAAATTAATCTAAAAGTTTAAATATCTAACTTTTAATTCCCAATTGCTTTCGGTGCTTGAGTTATCAGGGTTTTGAATTAACCGCACTCAGAAGCCGAAATAAATCGCACTCAGCGGTGTGCTAATCTGCTGCCCTTATTCGCTAGGCAATTATGCTGAAAAAACTACCTTTATCCTGGTCTCGCTACAAGCCAGCCGGGTTGACCCTGGCTTTGGGTGTCGGACTGTCGGTCCTGGCATTTGCCTTGGTTTGGGGCTGGGAAGACAACCGCCGCGACTACGAAATGCACCGCCGCATCGACGATATTTCGATCGGCATCGAACGCCAGCTAAACTCCGACTTAGACGCAGTTCTCGCCCTCAGCGACTACATGAAAGCCTTCAGCGCCGTCGAGCGTTCCTCTTTTGCCAGGTTTGTCGCCCGGCCCCTATCCGTCCACCCCAGCCTGCAACTTCTGGCTTGGGCCCCCCGCGTCCCCAATTCCCAGCGGCGCAACTACGAAGCCAAAGCCAGAAGCGAAACCGACTCCAGCTTCGAGATTACAGAGCGCGGCCCCCGAGGAGAACTGCGCAAGGCCCTCCAGCGTTCCGAATACTTCCCGGCTTTCTACGTCGAACCACCAGCCGGAAACGAGACAGTATTAGGCTTTGACACCGCCTCCCACCCAGAAATCCGCGCCGCGCTCGATCGAGGGCGCGATACTGGAGAGATGATTGTCACCAACTACGTCGGCCTAACTCAGAGCAATTCCCCCGAACTAGGTCTTTTGGCCATAGTTCCGATTTACGAAAACAGCAGTAAACCGACTACGCTGGAATCCCGCCGCCAACTGCTGCAAGGATTTGTTCTGGGCGTATTTCGAGGCAAAGATATTTTCCAAACCTCTTTAAAAGGACGCAATACCGACTACCTCAATATTTATCTCGTTAGCGAGGCTCCAGACAAGCAAGAAGCACCGCCGCTGTTACCGCAAACGGGCAACCCCGTTCTCAAAAATCTCCCTGCTGAGACCCAAATTCAGCAATTTGCGGTGCAGTTCCAATCCGCGAGCCAACAAGTGATTCCAGCATCAGCCACTGCTGACCGAGCCCTGATGCAAAACTGCCCGATTCTTGACAATCCAGGCCCTAACTATACAGCTTGCAGAAGGCGGCTGAAAATTAGTGGCAGCCAGTGGTCTATGTACGTGTCGGCAACGCCGGAAATTCGCAGGATTCGCAAGCACTGGCGCTCTTGGGGAACTCTGACGATGGGGATGCTGTGGACTCTGATTCCGGTGACATATATGCTGACAGCTTTGAGCCGCACCGCCCAAATCGAAAAGCTAGCCGGAGAAAGAATTCGCCAAGCCGAACAGTTGCAGGCTGCTTACCTACAGTTGGAACTCGAACAAGCTAAATCCGAGCAACTGCTGCTGAACGTTTTGCCGGCAGCGATCGCCCTGCGTTTGAAGGACAATGAACATAATATTGCCGAAAGTTTTGCGGAAGTGACTGTGATGTTTGCCGACATTGTGGGGTTTACAGAACTTTCGTCGAGAATTTCAGCGACTGCGGTGGTGGAAGTGCTCAACGATATTTTTTCGGCTTTTGACCACTTGGCCGATCGCCACGGTTTGGAGAAAATTAAGACTATTGGTGACGCTTACATGGTTGTCGGCGGTTTGCCTACGCCCCGAGAAGATCACGCCGCGGCAGTTGCGAATATGGCGATCGATATGCTGCACGAAATTCGGCTCCTCAGTTTAGAACATTCGGAACCTTTCAGCATTCGGATCGGGATTAGCAGTGGCCCTGTCGTTGCCGGCGTCATCGGCTTAAAAAAGTTTATTTACGACCTCTGGGGCAACACAGTAAATATTGCTTCGCGAATGGAATCCCACGGGATTACCGGCTGCATTCAAGTCACCGCCGAAACCTACGAGATATTAAAAGATAAATATACTTTTCAGAAGCGCGGCGCCATTCAAGTTAAGGGCAAGGGATACATGGTTACTTATTTGCTGACTGGGAAAAAAGATTATTAACACCGCGCAAAAACGGATACAAACCTCCGACTCCCCGATCGGCTAAGGAATAGACCTCTTGCAAAAATAACTAGGACGGGCTCTCCGGCCCATCCCACAAATTTTTTTTCTTGTGGAATGGGCCGGAGAGCCCGTTCCAGAATTTGATTAAAAGGATTTTTGTAAGAGGTCTAATGAGAATTAAATAACTTACACTCTTGAAAGTGGGGAGTAGGGGTTGGGCGTCCCGCCCGCCCTTTTTGGACGGGC
>NZ_JAUBWA010000157.1:0-12992 GCF_036702825.1 Microcoleus sp. A003_D6
ATTTTTTTTTCTTGTGGAATGGGCCGGAGAGCCCGTTCCAGAATTTGATTAAAAGGATTTTTGCAAGAGGTCTATTTTTAGTTGGGATTATTAATTATAAAAAAAGTATGTTTCCGTGGCAAAATCTTACGGCGATTTAACTTCAGTCTCCTGACTGATAACTACTGGTGGCGACAGATGCGGCGGCGATTCTGCCACATTCAACTGACCGCCACAACAACGCAACTCGTAAAGTTTTGCATTAATTTGATACTCGTACTGACTCAATAGCCTTGCATAAATATAGCCAGCTTTTCCATCCAAAAAACCTAATTGAATGAAGTAAAACAACATAAATCTGAGCAGTGGTTTAAAAGGCAGCCGCACCCAAACTTTTTTGAGAAATCGTTTCCGCTGCACTGCATCTCCAAATAAGTTTGCACCAATAGTGCCGCTGTCGTCGCGCCCCTCAATAATATTGTAATAAACGCGAGCTTCCCAATTTGAATAGCGGTTGTGGCGTTCTATCCAGTGAAATAAATCGCGGTAATCCTCGTGGATCATGTCATTTTTTAAGTAGCCGACTTGACCGGCTAAAATGACGTGTTCGTGAACTTCGTTGTCGCCTGTATTGGGAACGGATTCAGTGCCGAGATTTTCGTAGCGGCCTTTTTGATGCTTGAACAAACGCAAATTCCAGTCGGGATATCTGCCGCCGTAACGCAGCCACTGACCTAAAAAGAAGACTTTGCGGTTGAGGTAGTAGCCCTCAAAATTGGGGTCTTCGATCGCCTGCGCGATTTCGTCCCAAAGTTCCGGGGGAATGCGTTCGTCGCAATCGACAATTAATACCCATTCGTTGCGAAAGGGCAGGTTGTCTAAAGACCAATTTTTCTTTTTCGGCCAGCGGTTGTTGAAGTAGAATTGCACTACTTTTGCGCCGCTGCTGATGGCAATTTCTACCGTGCGATCGCTACTTTGGGAATCAACCATGAAAACTTCATCCGCCCTGGCAATGCTCGCCAGACACGCAGGTAGATTGAGTTCTTCGTCTTTTGCCGGAATGAGAACCGAAACTGGAATCTTGGATGAACTAGAGGTCATAATCGAGTGCTTGAACCTGAATGCGGTCGAGTTGTTGTGGATGAAGTGCGATCGGCACAGCCGCGCTGACGAGTTGAGCAGCGAGGGATATTGCCTCTAGCCTAATGCCTGCTGGTCGATTTCGGTGCAAAAATCAGGCCGCAGACTGCTGCACTCAAATAACCGATTTGACCCCAGGCAAAAACGAAATTTTCAAAGCGCAGCCCTGGATCTCTAATATATTTAAAAGACTTCCAGACACCCCTCAATATTCTTTCACCCCCCCGCCCAAGCTGAGCAATACCGGCTCGATCGGACAATTGTTCCCGATAACACTCGCTGATGCCTTGCCACCACCCGCGCTCTAGAAACCAAGCTTTGTTGAGCCGTTCTGCGGCGACATTGTGCAGCACCAAGGCATCGGGCAGATAAACTACTTGCCAACCTAACTCTAAAGCTAATTCTGTCGCGCGCAATTCTTCATTTGACAGCAACTTTTTGCCGACTCTACCGAGTTTGACATCGAAGCCGCCAATTTGTTCGAGAAAAGCGCGCCGGATCGAGTAGTTTACACCCCTGGGAGTCAAACCCGCAGCAGTCACGTACAGGCAAGTATCGCCTAAATCATATACTCCCAAGTTCTGGGCCAATCCCGGGGACAGCCAACTGGGTGGGGAGACTCCACAAGGCCAGAGCAAGTTAACTTTGCCGCCGGCTACTGCCAGTTTTTGATTGCTTTGATAAGCGCTGTGCAGCACCCTGAGCCAATTCGGCTCAGCAACAGCGTCGTCGTCGAGATAAGCTAATATTTCGCTGCGAGCTTGCTTAGCGCCGGTGTTCCGGGCTACTGACAGACCGATTTCGGGTTCCCAGACGTACTTGAGGCGCCGATCGCCCAATCTTGCTTCTACCACCTCGCGGGTGCGCGAAGTGGAACTTTCCGGGCTCGCATAATCGCTAGAAGCGTTATCCACTACTACTACTTCAAAGTTGTCGGGAAAATCCTGTACCAGCAAGCTGTCGATCGCCCCACCTAAATAGGCGGCGCGATTGTGGGTGCAAATAATTGCTGATATCTGAGGATGATCTGGCATAAATAACAGCTTGGGAAATACGGGAGTTCTCGATCGACTTACTCTGATATTGTCTCATCAATGCTATTATCGCTTAAAAATCATTGGCAATCAAACAAATAACAAATAACCAACAACAAATAATAGACCTCTTGCAAAAATAGCTGGAACGGGCATCTTGCCCGTTCCACAAAAATCTTTTTTCTTGTGGGATGGGCTTCTAGCCCGTCCCAAAATTTGATTAAAAGGACTTTTGCAAGAGGTCTAATAAATAACAACAACAAATCACAAATCACAAATGACTAAAATAATCTTAGTAACAGGGCCGGCCCGAAGTGGCAAAAGTGAATGGGCCGAAACTCTGGCTGCGGGTTCGGGAAAACAAGTAATTTATGTGGCTACGGGTCTGGTTGATGAAGCGGATTTGGAGTGGCTGCGCCGCCTCGAACAGCACCAAAATCGCCGTCGGGCAGATTGGGAAACTCTCGAAGTGCCGATCGACTTATCAGCAGTTGCGCGATCGGCCGATGAGTCAGAATGCCTGTTAATTGATTCCCTGGGAACTTGGACTGCAAATCTTTTAGAACAAGAAACGCCTGTTTGGGAGCAAACGCAACAAGATTTGATTGCTAGTTTAAAGTCAACCGCAGCCGATGTAATTTTGGTAGGAGAGGAAACCGGATGGGGAGTAGTGCCTGCTTATCCTGCGGGGCGGCTGTTTCGCGATCGCCTCGGCACTCTTGTCCGCCAAATCGGGGCGATCGCCGATAATGTTTATCTCGCCACCGGAGGTTACGCCTTGAATCTGAGCGATCTGGGTACGCGACTCCCGCCCTTGAAAAATTAACAGCCGAAGTCGCGATCGACAAGAGAGAAAAAATCCCGGTTTCCCGGCGGACAATCTTAGCAAAAAATCAGGTATAATCCAAACTAAAATAGAAAACTAAACAGCACATAAATCCCCCCCAAAATACTCCATCTGGCAACCAGCAGAGGAATTTGACACGGGAAATAGCCAGATTTTGAAATAATGTAAAATGAAATAATGTAAAATATAAAATGTCTCTTGAGATAGAGTGCAAAATTCCACTGTAAAGTCTAAAATTATCAATTAGTTGAAGGGCTGACTAAAAATTATGGCATCAGAGAGTGAAGTGAAAAAATATGTTGCTTACTGGTTTCAGTTAGGCAAAAAAGTATTAATTCGCAACGGTTCCGAAGCGCTGCTGCCCAAATCGGTAATTGCGGGCGATCGTTACAGCAGGGAATTTGAAGACTGCTGGCAAAAAATCATTTCCCCCGAAAGCGGAGACTGTTACCTGCAAGGCACAAACGAAACAATTGCCCAACTGCTGACACCAGCATGGGAAATCAGTCCCTGCGCGCGCTGCGCTATGCCCGTAGTTTTCAAACAAACCGGGATGCCCCCGGAGTTCTGTCCCTGTAACGACTTACCGAACTGGCCCGATACCGAAATGCCCCAACCTCGATCGCCCGTCAGCAGCCAATCGCAACTCTCAGGCATTCGCGATCGACTCAAAAGATCCAGCGCGGAGTAAGTATATAAGAAGGAAGAAGGGTCTTCTTCCTTAAATTGTTACAATATATTTACAATGCTTCACACTAGGTCTGATTTATGAATGTCAAGACAGTATCGCCAGCCTCCCCGCAAACTTATGTAAATTCAGGGACTCAGGCTGTACTAAGCAATCTTAAAGATGCAAACACAATTCCCCTGCAAGCAGTACCAGTATCACTAGAGACGGAGGCCGTAACGGACGATCGGCTCAAATCAGCCAGAGACATAGCTTTCGAGTTGGCCGGAGATGCTGTTCGGTACGATCCAGCGGCGATCGCAGCCCTGTACCGAAATCGACCTCTACAAGTCTGGGGAAGGCTGTCGAGCGTTGTTTGGACATTTTTTAGCTTTGCCTTCAGTGTGTGGTTTGACGGCAAAACAGGTCGTACCGCCACCAACCAAAAGCGTCGCGCCGTCCGACTGCGAGAAATTCTGGCCCAACTCGGCCCAGCTTTCATCAAAATCGGACAAGCACTCTCAACACGGCCCGACTTAGTACCGCCAGTATATTTAGAAGAACTAACAACGCTGCAAGACCAATTGCCAGCATTTCCCAACGAAGTAGCATATCAATTCATCCAAGAAGAATTGGGCGCACACCCCAAAGACATCTACGCAGAAATCAGCCCCGATCCGATCGCAGCAGCATCTCTCGGACAAGTCTACAAAGGCAAACTCAAAACCGGAGAAACAGTCGCAATCAAAGTCCAGCGACCGGGTTTAGCCGAAAACATCGGCTTAGATATCTACATCCTGCGACGAGTAGCTGTTTGGGCGCAAAAAAACTTCAAAATAATTCGCAGCGACCTCGCAGGCATTATGGACGAATTGGGCGAGCGCATTTACGAAGAAATGGACTACACCCACGAAGGACAAAATGCCGAACGGTTTGCCCAACTATACGGCCACATCAAAGACATTTACGTTCCCAGCATCTACTGGGAATATACCCGCCGCCGCGTCTTAACAATGGAATGGATCACCGGCGTCAAACTCACTAATTTAGAAGCAGTTAAAGCTCAAGGAATCGACGCTCCTTACTTAATTGAAGTGGGGGTGCAGTGTTCTCTCAGACAACTGCTAGAACACGGTTTCTTTCACGCCGACCCGCATCCCGGCAATCTTTTGGCAACTCCTGACGGTCAGTTGGCTTATCTAGATTTCGGGATGATGAGCGAAGTTAAACCTTATCAGCGGTACGGCTTGTTAGAAGCTGTGGTGCATTTGGTGAACCGCGACTTTGAAGGTTTAGCAAAAGATTATGTCAAGTTAGAGTTTTTAACGCCCGATACCGATTTAACGCCAATTATTCCGGCCTTAGCTAGCGTGTTTAACAATGCTTTGGGTGCTAGCGTTGCCGAACTAAATTTCAAAAGCATTACTGACGAGCTTTCGGCGGTGATGTACGAATATCCTTTCCGAGTTCCAGCTTACTATGCTTTGATTATTCGATCGCTCGTCACGTTAGAAGGGATTGCCATCAACGTTGACCCCGAATTCAAAGTGTTGAGCAAAGCTTATCCTTACGTAGCAAAACGGCTGTTGAGCGACCCCGCACCGGAATTGAGAGCATCCCTGCAAGATTTGCTGTTCAAACAGGGCGAATTCCGCTGGAACCGCTTAGAAAACTTGCTCAACAATGCCCGCGAGAGCGACGATTACGATGTCAGCAAAATCTTGAACCAAGCTTTAGAATATTTATTTTCTGAAAGAGGAGATTTCATTCGCGATCGTATTGTCCTGGAATTAGTCAAAAGTCTCGACACACTTTCCAGCAATGCTGTTGCTAACGCCAAAGCAGTCGTCGGCGAATGGTTTGGAGTCAAGGCAAATCAACCTGTAGTTTCACAAACAGAAAAAAACAATCTAGAACACATCAAGCGAATTTGGGATATTTTGCAATCAACTCCCGGTTTTGACGGGATGAAAGTATTGCAGCTTCTTCCGCAGTTGTTGGTGAAACCCGAAGTGCAGAACATGGGCCAGAAAGTAGTCGGCGGTTTAGCTCAAAGAGCAGTTGCTAGGGTAATTCGCGAGTTTTTGCTTTCGCAGGAACCGGCAGCACTTCCCGATAATGGAAGCTATCCTAAAACTTCGCCTCAGTTGTCTTTACCTGCGGCGAAGTAGTTATATCGTGTCAGGTGAATTGACCATAATTCCTGTAGGGGCGGGTTCACCAATATCTACAATAGAAACGAGAGATTCTGTAAACCCGCCCCGGCTTTTGAGCGTGGTCGATCGAACCCACATGATATTAGATTGGGATTTTTTGACCGCAAATATTAGCAGATAAACACAGATGAACGCAGATGAAATTTCGTCTGCGTTCTTTTAATTAAGCTAATGCTGTAGCTGCTGGTAAAGGTTCAATTTCTTGGGGCTTGGCGTGACGGCGGGGGTCATCAAAGCCCCAAGCAAATAGCCAATCGGGGTCAGCGTTACCGCAGCCGATCGAATATATTTGGCTGTGTTTGAAATGCTTGAAAAACTCCTGACACTTTTCATCTGTCATTAGCGATTCTTCTAGCGGTAAGTCGTGAATTAGGGCGTATAAATCAAATTCGTTTCGCTCTGGATTCCATTGATAGCGCAATTCAGGACTGTAACCAAGTTCGAGTAGCTTTGCTATTGCCTCATCAGGGTTTTTATAGTTGTCTAAGTGAACGCGGTTCAGGGAAACAACTACTTGTACGTGGTGGTACTTTGCTGGTGTTAATTGATATTCGGTCATCGGTTTTTCCTTTTTTTCTCATCACAGGTGTAATAGGTTCTTCCGGTTGCGTCGGGGTGTCTTGTTGCTTCGCGGTTCTGCTGTTCGCATCGCTTAGCAGCTTCTGCATCACTCCGAGCATAAAAAGGTCTGTCCGGATGTTCAGCGAGTTCGGCTTCCAAGTCTTCCCAAGACTTTTCTGGGTTGTCTGCGTCTCTCAACATTTGTCCCTCGCTTAATGTCTCCTCAGTCTTGAACGTTTTGCCCCGGTTGAGTTTTAGGCTCTGGCGGGGTTTCTGCTGTCTCTAGCCATTGCTTCATCAGTAAACCGATGACTTCGCTCATTGGCTTTTCTTGAGCTGTGCAAGCTAGTTTGAATCGTAGCTTTAGCCTTTTATCTACGTAAACGCTTAGTTCAGCCATTTCAGGTGGAATTTTTTTAGCCATGTCTCTCATACGCGCATACCTGTATTCTCGCATCTGGCGAGGGGGCGGTTTACTGCGGATCAAAGTCATCACGTATTGCGCGGTTGCGCGATATACGTTATCATACCTACATAGCCAAAAAACGGCAACCCCACCGCATTAAGAAATGTTGTTGCCGGAAACGCCGAACCAGGTATCGCTACCGGATTCTTCCAGCAAGATGTCGCTGCCTGTTTCGTCGTTATCCTGTTCACAAAAGTAGAGACAGCTAGCTCATAAAATCTTTATGTTGACTAAAACTTCAAAAATAGATAAAATTTCTACAGTAGATATTTTTACTTGCTGCGTAAGCCTTATAGCTTTTTCAGATGCAGAATCAGAGTCGCTTCCTTCGATCGAAACGGCTACGCGCTGCCCTCTGGTATGCCGCCAACGGCAAGTGCCAGCATTGCAGATGTGATTTGCCTTCAGACTGGCACGCAGACCACATTGAGCGATGGGCAGAAACTCAGAGAACCAATGTCCACGAAATGCAGGCATTATGCCCCAAATGTCATTATCAAAAAACTGCTGAGGAGAATAGAAACATGACAGATTCACTGCAATTAGAGCTAGATTTTTTTTCTTCACAAGCTCCTAAAGAACCTCATAATTTAAGAAAGCATCAAGCTGAATTTTATCAAATCTGTAAACGCATAAAGGCGGGAGAACAAATTAAAAAAATTCTTATGCTGGTTACGCCGGGAGGCGGTAAGAGTCTTATCCCAGTAATTGCTGCTGCAAATTTAATTCCAAATCGTAATTCTAGCAACAGCTTTCATGGAACTATAGCTGATGCAATTTGTTGGGTGGTTCCCCGATTAAATCTCCAAAATCAAGCAGAAGAAAATTTTGATAATTGGCAGTTCAGACATCTGCTAGGACATCAGCATAGAATTATGGCAAATAACAATGAGCCTAATCCATGCAAGGGAATGTCTGGCTATGCAGCTACATACCAGGCTATTACAGCAAGTCCTGACCTTCATGCTCAAGAGATTCGACGCAAGCGTTATATTTTAGTGCTGGATGAGTTTCATCATGTTGAGGAAGATGGAGCATGGCATAGAGCGTTGCAGCCGTTGGTAGATAATGCTGTATTGGTTATCTTGGTAACAGGAACTGGTGAACGTGGAGATCGGAAGCCAATTGCTTTTATGCCCTATAAAGCAACTCCTAGCGGTCTTACTCCCACCCTATCTAGTAGTGAAGATACCGTAGTTATTGAATATACGCGAGGACAAGCACTCAGAGAGGGTGCGATCGTTCCTCTCCATTTTGAATGGGGTGATGGGGAGGCTAAATGGATCGACGAGCAAGGGCAAGAATGTTCAGTCGAAAGCTTAGCAGAGGCTGGAGACTATAGGGGTATAGCACTTCGCACAGCGCTTAGTACCGGATACGCCGAGCAATTACTCACAAAATGTGTGGATAATTGGAAGTCACATAAAGAAAAGAACCACAGATCTAAGCTATTGGTACTCGCGCCCTCAATAGCAACAGCTAATCAATATTTAGAGTGGCTGAAAAAGTTAGGAGTCAAAGCCTTAAAAGCCACAAGTGATGAATCGAAAGAAGCGCAAGCCTCAATTAAAAGATTTAAGAAGCACTACAATTACGGCGATTCAAAGGCAGTTGATGCTTTAGTAACAGTAGCAATGGCATATGAAGGGCTTGATGTTCCGGCAATTACCCATGTTGCCTGTTTAACTAATATCAGAAGTAAGCCTTGGCTGGAACAATCATGGGCAAGGGCTGCCAGAGTCGATCGAGAAGCTGGAGATTTGAAAAAAACAGGGCTGATTTATCTTCCAGATGACCAGCTAGCTGCTAAATGCGTACAAGCTATCATAGCGGAACAAGAGCCAATTCTTAGGGAAAGAGAATTAAACAGGCGTGACAATGACAATGGTGGAAATGGGGATAACGATGCTAAAAGCAAAGAGCCGCGATATAATAGTAGTATCGCATTAAGTTCCAACTTAACACGATCGAGAGCATCTGATTTAAGTAGTGGGGAAATAGTAGATTATGCTGAGACTGCCCAAATCCAATCAGCAATGCAAAAGGTTGGATTGGGTGGAATTAGTACCCTGCAAATGAAACGATTTCTTGATGCTTATCAAGAGCCAGAAGCCAAAGATAGTCATGATTCTTTAATTGGAAGCAAAGAATCTTTGACTCCCAGTCAAGAACTGGGCATTATACGAGAAAAGATTGAAAAATATGTCCGTTACTATGCAGCAAGGAATGGCATAGAATCCAAAACGATTAATGGGGAAATTGTCAAAGAATTTCGCAAGCGACGCACAGAAATGACACTTGAAGAATTGAGGCAGGTGTGGGCATGGCTACAAGACAACTATCCAATGAACGATTGAAAGCTCACATAGAAACTCTCGGCAATGCAGGCGAACTCAATGCACCTCCTGGATCGCGCCCTTGGGCGATCGCTGTAAGGCTGGAACTGCAATCAGCCTTACATGATGCTGCATTCAACGCTCAACAATTGAAAGCATGGCGCGATCTGATGAAGCAATTCTCTGGCTATCATCAGCTTGTTGACGAACGTGGACAGCCATTCAAGACTTATGAGGAACTCTGCAAGGCTAAACCACCATTTGGTTTGGGTTATGAGCCGTCAGATATTGATAAAATTATTCAGGAACTAGCATCACCTAATGCAAAGACCTTTGAGCCTGAAGAAGATCAATTTCAAGAGCAGGGAAGTTCGTCAAAATATTTGGAAAAATTTTCTAAGCTGGTTCAAGCTTGTCCAGACCAGCAGCCTATAAATGCAGTTAAGATTAAACGAGTATTGCGGACTTGTTTAAGGAACGCACACCGTTGGAGGAAATGGTGGCTAGACTTGGGATGGATTGAACCATTATCCGGTAATAAACGTGGTTATTACCACATCACCGATCGGGGGCGGAAACAGGTGAAAGATTGGTTAGAAAAAATTCCATCTAGTAGCCTAAATACCCCTTCATATTTAAAGATTCCTCGCCATAATCCCAAGAGAGCTGGAGAGGCGCTAATTAAAGCTTTGGACTCTGAGCAACTCAGAGAACTTTATAGTTTAATCGGAGAATCACTTGCGCTTGAAAACAACCCATCATAAAAAGTCGGTTTTCTCAACAGCACTTATGCAATCAGCATCAGGACAAGCAACTTGTAGGATGCTCTACTACTTTTACGATCAACGGATTATCGAGGGCTTGGGATAGTAGAGTACCTTACTAATTGTGACACAGGCATAATTCCTGATTTTTTAACCGCCGATATTAGCAGATAAACACAGATGAACGCAGATGAAATTTCGTCTGCGTTCTTTTAATTAAGCTTGAATCCTTTAGCGGCTAATTGCTGGCGGAGACTTTGAATCATTACGCGATCGAGAGTATTTTCACCACCTTTGGTATTAGATTGGCGCTGTTGTTCAATATATGCTGTACGCTTTTGAGATAAGTCGCGGATCGTCTTTTTAATTGCTTCTCTTTCGGTTTTCTTTCCAGCTACATATGCTCTTTTTTCTGTTAGGGTCATCCCTCGCATGATTTCTGGTAAATTATCATCTGATATTGCCTCTAGTTTAACTGTTCCGTTTTCCAGAGCATCCAGCAAGTCCCAAGAAGCATTATCATAGTATTCAGAAGCTTTGGACGCACTACGCAAAACCGTATTGCTGCCAGCATTACTATCTTCAACTGCTTGACGTTGTTGTCCTATTCTTCCTTCTTTACCGTAGGGAATGTAGGTTTGATTTAGTTTAGTATTCCAAGTAGAAATCTCGTCGTCGTAAGGGGACTTAATTACCACAATTTTTTGGTTTTGATTGATGTTGAAGCTACTGCCTTTTGCTAACTCTGCTCCTGATGCCCAAAGTTGTCGCTCCTGACTTTCTGCTAAACCACAGTAGATTGTATTAACGAGGGTATCTCCTTTAACCGCGAGATTGACCGATTGATTCCAAACTATTGGGCCTTGATCGAATGGTTCATTACCCGCAATAAAAATCACGCGAAAATCTTCCTGATTTTTACTCCAGTTTAATTCTTGCATTGCCGAACGAATTACCCAGCCCGCATATTCTTGACCGCCGTTGGTTTTGATACTAAATAGCTTTTCGGAAACTAAATCTAATTCAGGCGTAAATCCAGTTAATAATCTGACAAAACCTTCCGAAGAGGGTAAAGTGTCGTTACCGTAATGATAGAGAGCAACTTCTAAATCGGGAACTTCGCCATCTTTTGTGACTTTAGTTAAAAAATTAACAATTTGCCAAAGTTGAGTACGAGTCTGGTCGATGAGTCCATCCATGCTGTTGCTAGAATCTAAAAGGATGGCTATCTGAATTTTGGCTTTGGCGAAAGCTGCTGTGGGGGAACACAGGATACTTAGGGTTAAAGCTGTAGTGAATAAAATTCGAGTTAGTTTCTGCATGGAATTTTTTGATTTGCTTATAGACAGGAGTCACAATAGAAAAGCATTTTCCTAATTATAGCCATTTGTTAATAGATTTAATCACTGGTGTCAAGTAACTTGTAACAAGATTTTACACTATTTGTATGGGTAAGGTGCGCCCTGGGCACCCTACAGATAGAGTTGGTGCGTAAGTCCTTCGGTAGTGTTTTCTAGTGGAGGTTGAGTCAATAACACTTCGTCAATTTCATCGCTGAAAGCTGTTGCGAGTTCAGGACTAGAAAGTGCGATCGCGCTTTCATGCAATTCATAAATCGTTGCTTCGATCCGATCCCAAGCCGCAGGTTCCGACTCCGCCAGACGGTAATCTTTCTCTATTTCTGCGATCGGTTCACTGAGTTCATCCTTGTCAAATACTTTTAAGCTGTCGCGCATTTAAATTTCACGGTCGAGGCGGGCGGGACGCCCAACCCCTACTCCCCACAAGAGTTTAATTGTTTTTTGACATCCAATTTAAATGCAGAACAGCTTAGCTACCCATAGGGATGTTCTGAACCAATCTGTTCTCCCAGACGCAACCGATAAGCAGCGGCCGTCACCTCAAAGACTCTCACGGAAAGGGCGGCGGCTTTTACCAACAGCGCCATCTCTTCGCGGCGCAGCAAGACAAAATGCTGGTCGTTGCGAGTGATGGTGATAGGGCGATCGCATCGCCAAATCCAGCACTCTACCTGGTTGCCGGTTCAATTCGGTGGCGGTAATTAATTCCTCGCCGTACACCAGGCGCGAAGATTCACTCAGCATAGCTTTTGCGCCTTTACAAAGAGCGGAACGCTTTTGAATCGATCTACGTGTAATTATAGGTGTTTACCAAAATCTTTCCGCTCTTTACAAAAATTAGCATTTTGTTGGCACAGCCCGAACGACCGCACAGCGGGGGTTTCCGCCACCGGCTCAAAAAAACTTTGGGTCGATCGCAAAAAATTGCCTCATTTGTCCTGATAAGTAAGTGTAGGAACAAAGTTGCGGCCGCACTTAAGTATGAACAATGAGTACATCCCCTCCGAGAGGGAAGACTTGTTATCCGCTGAAACCGATGGTGTTGGGGGCGATCGAAAATCGGAATTATCCGACCCAGAAGCCTTGTACCAGCAACTACTCGAACTTGTCGATCGAGCTTGCCAGCATCTGCCCGGCAGCCCTCAGCGAAATTATTATTTGACTCGACTGATTCGAGATATTGAAAGATCGGGGAAACTGTGGAAGGAAAACAAACCTTACTATGAGGATGCACTGCACAAAACATGGATATATCTGTCGCGCAATTTATGTGAAGCCACCACAGCAAAACAACCCTACGATCCGACAAAAAGCCGCATTACTACTTGGTTAAATGTTTATCTCCAGCAGCGGCTGAAAGATGAGCCTCGGGCCAAACAGAAAGCAAGGCAAAACACGATCGCTCAGCCGCTGCTTTCTTTAGATGAGCGGGATAATCTCGATCTAACTGAAAATTTGCCGGCTACTCCCGATCTAACTTCCTACATGGAAGAGATTTTAGAATGGATTGAGACCGATCCAACAGGCGAATTGAAAAGCAATCAGGCTCTCCTGACTTTATGGTGTATAATGTAACAAACAATACATTTGCTGTCATGGACTTTTATTTGGACTATAT
>NZ_JAUBWA010000158.1:0-12920 GCF_036702825.1 Microcoleus sp. A003_D6
TGCGTCCCAGACGCGAGCTTTGAGCGGTGCTTTCTGTCGTTTCAGATTTCTTCTCCCCACAATAAAACCACCCTGCTTATTAAGGGGGGTTAGGGGGGATCAGATTCTATGCAGCTTCATAAAAAATTGGTATAACGGATGTCAATAACGCAGGCTGAGATCGGAAACCGGGTTTCTTTGTAGATTTTGCGTCACTCAACCAAAAAACTCGTAGAAACCCGGTTTCTCGCCCCGACGCATAATTCCTGCAATCGTAAATTTCTAGGGGCATCCCAAACTTTCTCGCGTAGAAACTCCCGTCACGGGATTGACACCATCTGCTGTTTCGCACAGGATATTCACTTGATAAGCGTCGATAATCGCGTCAGTAAAATCAGCGCCGGAAATTGCAGCATCAAAAAATCGAGTTCGAGTCATAATTGCCTCAGTAAAATTAGCATTTGTCAAATTAGCGCCGTCGAATGTAACTCTATCTGCCAAAGCACCGGAGACATTGGCACCTGACAAGTTGGCCTTCAGCAAAACTCCCTTAGTCAAAATCGCATTAGTTAAATCAGCACCTTGAAAGTTTGTGCCCCGCATTTGGGCCGCGACAAAGGTTCCCCCCGCTAAATCCGAGTTGGAAAAATCGCGATCGGACAAATTAATATTAGTGTAATTAATATTTGTTTTCGGCAGCGCAAATGCAGGAGTAGCACTCAGCAGCACCCACCCAAAAGCCAATACTAAACTTACAACTAGGCTCAGAAAAATTCGGAAGACACTTTTCACAGATATTGCACTCATGGTAATTGACTAATGACTAATGACTGATGACTAATGACTGATGACTGATGACTAATGACTGATGACTAATGACAACTGACTAATTAAAATCGCTTTACCCAATCTTCGCCGACGCGAAGTGTCAAGTCAGAATCGATTTCACCGGTAGAAGATGCTTCAATTTTACCGTCGCCTAACGCTTTTTGCAGTAGATTCGCTGCCTCTAAATCGCCTTGCTGCACAATAATTTGACTTTGACGCTGCTTGTCCGGCCAATCCTGCACTACAGATACATTAGAAAAGCCCTTTTTTCTAAGAAAACTAGCAACGGTTTTGGCGGTTGTCGGGTTGCTAGAAGCGTTTTGGACGGCGATTTTGAGTTTGGTGGGCAAAACAGACTCGCTTGAATTGCGAAATCGCTCTTGTGCAAAGTCCGGCACGCTTTGCTTGAAATATTGTGTCATAATGCGATCGCGCCCGACCGCATCTAAAATCCAATAACTCCTCAAATCCCCTTGTTCTGAGCTAGAACGTCCGGGCAACATTACCATTTTAAAATTATCTCGATCCAATTGCAAACCGAAATTTGCGATCGTCAAGATTTCCTCAAAATTTAGGTTTGTATCCACATATTTTTGCATCAATCGAACAATTTGCGGCAAGCGCACCAATACTGATGGACTGGCGAGGCGGTTCCGAATAGATTGAATTAAAGATTGCTGGCGCTGAATGCGCCCGATATCTCCCAAACCGTCATTGCGAAAGCGAGCAAATTGTTCTGCTTGTTCTCCGTTGAGAGTTTGCCATCCCTGTGCTAAGTTTATTTTTAACTTTTGGGCGGTATCTGTATAGGACATCGCGCGAGGTACAAATACCTCGACTCCGCCCAACAAATCGACTAATTCCCGAAACGCACTGCTGCTGACTCGCACGTATCTTTCAATAGTCGCATTGTTCAGGATACTGCTAACCAATCGCGTTGCTAAAGCTCCTCCTCCTCTAGCATTGGCTTCGTTAATTTTGCTGAAACGAATTCCGGGAATTTTGACTTTAGTATCTCGCGGAACTGAAAGCAAATTAATAGATTTATCTCTAGGTTCGAGGTGCAATAAGAGTATTGTATCGCTGCGACCGTCAAAAGCTTTAGGGGAATTGGCTGCTGCTTCCGGTACGCGGTCAATTCCCAGGATCAAAATATTAACTGGCCGCGACAGGCGGTATCCTGAGCGGTTGGATGATATATAGTTAAAGCCGGTAGCGTCTAGGACTTTACTAATAATTGGCGGTTCCACGGGGGCTAAGAGGGCGGTAATTGCCCCGATTGCTGCGGAGATGGCGGCTGTGAAAATTAGGAAAAATAGCCAAAATATATACAGCGCTAATTTGGGCTTTTTTCTGGATTCGCGATCGACTGGTTTAACAAACTTTCTTTTAAAGATTGACAAGTTTTTCATTGACTTGCTGTTGTTGATTATTGCATTTTTTCAGCTTTGCAGTAAAACTTGGGCGGTGCTTCTAGAAAGTATTTGAACAAAGCCGGACAAAGCCAGCCTTCAAGATTTTTAGCTTCCCACCGATACCAGCTACCGCCGTATTCTGCTTTAAACCACAGCATTTCTGCTTGATATCCGGGAAATGGATTGGCTGAGAATAAGAGTCGGAAACCTCGATCGGCATTTGGGATGTCTGCGACGAGCGCTTCAATCATTTGGGGCACGCCCGCAACAAAGGGTTCTCGGACAAGTCCGACTCGCTCGTCGTCAAAAACCCAGGTGTACTGTTCCCGATAGGGGTAAATTACCATCATCGCATTTGACATCGTATTCTCATCTTTTTATTTCGTTTGTTTTGTCTGCGAAAATGCAAGTCTTGATACATTATATTCTGTTGCTCGGAAGTTGTGCGCGATCCGGTTTGACAACCCTGTTTTAACTTGGGAAAGCTTGCGGGTTATTTACAAACTTTGTTCGGCGTGGGCGGATTGGCGAAGTCTAGGGCGATCGGGCTTTATGACAGTTTTTTTACTTGCTTTATTTTAGGTAAATGGTGGCTATTTTAAACATGGTTAAAGGTGAATTTTTGCAGGATCTTTCGCTTTCATTGTCCGGTTTTTATACCATTATTCTCTTTGTAGCAAGCAATGCAATTCCTTATTCATTCCTGGGGAGAGGACGGTGCCCTCACTACGAACCTATGACTGTTTTTAGTTGGGTGTTACAGCAAATTCTACATTTATGAAGTACACCCGCCTATCGTTCGATTCCCTACACTCCATAAACCTGGAATAGGCTGTATTTTTTTGTGGAATACCCAGATCAAATTCTCATCAGCTCAACCAGCGCCTTAGCCAAATATTGATACTGCGGCAAAGTATTGTAAAACTGAGCCGAAATCCTCAGCAACTGCTTGCTAGCATCCGGCCAAGGAATCACCGGAACTTCAATTTTAAAAATCTCCCACAGCGCCTCTTGCAAAGGTGGAATTCCTCCTTTTGCAACTGCATCAGACTGGGAGTCTGCCAGCGGTACAACTGCCATCGAACCAACCATTTCATCGGGACAAGGCAGCGGCCTATCTAATTTTTTTGCCAATATTTGTCTTCCAGCCAATGCCAAAGCATGATTTTTTGCCATCAATTCCGGCCAGCCGCCGCTCAACAAAGAACCCATAAAATCAATGGCCACAGGGACGCACAAATAGGGACTCGGATCGACCGTTCCCATCCAGTCAAATTCTAATTGAAAGCGCGATTTATCAGTGCGGGGCGAATTAGCACCGTGACTGATCGTAGTTGGCCGAATGGCATCTTGCTTGTCGCGCCGCACGTACAAAAAGCCCGCACCTTTCGGCGCGCACAGCCATTTGTGGCAATTTCCCGTATAGTAAGCCGCGCCAATTTCATCTAAGTTCAGGGCTACCATTCCCGGCGCGTGAGAGCCGTCTACCAATACATCCACGCCGCGGTTAGCTAACTCGCCGACTAATTTTTTGATGGGAAAGATTAAACCTGTTTGGCTCACAACGTGGTCTAATAATGCTAACTTTGTTTGCGGTGAAACGCACTTAATTATTGCTGCAATAATTTGTTCGGGCGACTCAATTGGAAAGGGGACTTCTGCTACTATTACTTTAGCTCCTGTACGCTCGGCTACAAAATTAAGTGTGTTGCGGCAAGCGTTGTATTCCTGATTTGTCGTTAGCAATTCGTCGCCGGGAGCAAAAGAGAGCGATCGCAAAACTGCATTGACTCCCGTCGTCGCATTCGGCACAAAAGCCAAGTCATCCTCAGCCGCACCGATAAATGCTGCTAACTGATTTCTGGCATTATCCAACAGCGGCTCAAATTCCCGCATTAAAAATCGCAAAGGTTCTCTTTCCAGTTGTTCCCGAAAACTGGTTTGCGCTTCCAGTACGGGAATCGGACAAGCCCCAAAAGAGCCGTGATTGAGGAAAGTTATATCGCGATCGAGCAACCAATATTCGTTAGTCATTAGTCAGTTGTCAGTTGTCAGTAGTCAGTAGTCAGCAGTCAGCAGTCAGCAGTCATTAGTCATTAGTCAGCAGTCAGCAGTCAGTAGTCAGTAAGCTGTTCTACATTTAAATTGTGTGTCAAAAATCAGTAAAATTCTTGTGGGACGGGCTTCTAGCCTGTCCCTAATTTCCAATTTAAATGCGTAACAGCTTAGTCATTAGTCTGTCAACTGTCAACTGTCAACTGTCAAACCAATTTAATGTGAAGTTGCACATATTTCGATCCCCCTAAATCCCCCTTAAGAAGGGGGACTTTGAGCGGAATCTTGTCCCCCCCTTATTAAGGGGGGCTAGGGGGGATCGGATTCTACGGGGCCTCATAAAAAATTGGTATTAGTTGTTAGTTGTTAGTTGTTAGTTGTCCTCACTCAACGCCGTCAACTGCCAACTGCCAACTGCCAACTGCCAACTGTCAACTGCCAACTGCCAACTGCCAACTGCCAACTGCCAACTGTCAACTGTCAACTGACTATTTCTGATTTTGCTGGCGAAATTCTGCGGGAGTTTGGCGCAAAGCTCGTTCTGGATTCCACAGCCCTTTACCCATAAGTCTCGCCCATTCTTGAGCGTTGATGAGTCGCTGCTGGTATTTGGTGTTGCGCGATCGCACCGATGCCAAAGCATAACCTTCTTTGACTAGCAGTTCGTTGAGCAAAACTTTATCTTGCCACAAGTAGGCTAGTTTGCGATCGAACTGGTCTTTCTCTTCGATGTCTGATTCTAACAATACCTGTTTTCCCCCAATTAGCTGTTCTAGTCTTTGTTTGGCTGCTTCTCCCCAAGGCTGCTGTTTTAAATCCGGCGCATCAATACCAATCAGCCTGATTTGTTCTAATAAGGCTATTTTGTCGGCTGTACTGATAACTTCGATTGTTTGCCCGCTGATAGCCCTTTCTACTTTGGCGATCGTACCTTGGGGTATTTCTGGTTTTTGGCAGCTAGCTAACAACAGACAAAGGGCGATCGCAAATAACCGATAGAGCATGGATCGTTGGTAGTTGATAAATTATAAAATTGCCTCACTCTTCATCCAACGGCAAACCGGCTCTAACTTTACCTTTGCCGAAGTAACGGCCGAATTGCAGTTCGTACACTTCGTCTTCATCTTGCGTCTCTACCTCGATGTTGGAACGGGGATAGCAGACGCACAGCAGGGCATAACCTTCTTTTTGCAGTTCCACAGACAGCCCCATTGCTTCTGGCTGGTGCAGTTCCCCCGACTTGACGCGCACCGCACAGGCCGTACAAGCGCCGTTGCGGCAGGAAAAGGGCAATTCTACTCCTTGGTTTTCGGCGCTTTGGAGGATGTAGCGGTCTTCGGGTACTCGCACGGTGTGGCGCGATCCCGTTTGTCTGTTATGAATTTTAATTGTGTAAGAGCGAGTCATGGAATTTTAGATTTTAGATTTTAGATTTTAGATTGGGGTTTGCGGGGCAAAATCCTTTAAATGAATGGGTTTGCCACACAGGTCGGAGAATCCGGCCTGCCCGTTTGACACCCTACCCCCCATTAAACAGCAAATTTATGCCGTTACCCCTTCCCAAATCTGATTTGTTCTGCTAAGATAGTTTAGCTGTGGCTAAATGAATAAATTTAGCCCTGGAGAGGTGGCCGAGCGGTTGAAGGCGCACGCCTGGAAAGTGTGTTTAGGGCAACTTAACGAGGGTTCGAATCCCTCCCTCTCCGTTTAGCAAGCTGTTTAGGCAAAAAAAACAGCTCGCAAAAAAAAATCTCCTATGAGATAAATATTTTGATTTAGATATTTTGATTTAGATCGATCGCCCTACACAAGTGGATTTGACTAAACCAGCCCAGCTAAAGAAGCCACAATCCATGCCAATTGAGCTGACTCAACAGGTTTAGCGACATGAATCTGAAAACCCGCTTCCATAGCCTCTCGACTATCAACATCTCTAGCATAGGCCGTTAGCGCGGCAGCAGGAATTTCTCCCCCTCCCTCGGCACTCAGTACCCGAATCTGCTGAATTAGCCAATAACCGTCTTGCTCTGGCATTCCAATATCAGACAAAAGTACATCATATCTCTCAGGATTTGCCGTCAACATTGAGAGGGCCTCAGTTGCTGATGCGACTGCGATCGCTTCAACTTCATACTGTTCCAGCGTTGTTGTGAATAACTGACGCATATCTGCTTCGTCATCCACAACCAGAGCTCGTATACCAGCCAATGATGGAATGTCCAGCACTGCCACTGCTGGCTCCTTTGCGGAATCTACTGGTTCTAAAAAACTCTGCTGCGTCGAACTTTCTGCGATATCTGTTCGCAGCGGCAACCTCACGGTAAATGTTGCCCCTTGTCCCTCACCCGAACTTGTTGCACTAACATTACCGCCGTGGAGTTCTACTAAATGACGGACAATCGAGAGTCCTAGCCCCAATCCACCCTCTCTGCGAGAGTAGCTACTATCCGCCTGACGGAAGCGATCGAACACATAGGGGAGAAAATCAGGGTGAATGCCCTTACCAGTATCGCTAATTTGGATTTGAGCCATGCCATCAATGTAGTCTAATGCGATGTCAATTCTTCCTCCGGCTGGGGTGAATTTAATCGCGTTTGAAAGTATATTCCACAGCGCCTGTTGCAAGCGGTTTGGATCGCCCAACACGGTTTGTTTTAAAGGACTTAGGCTGGATTCAATTTGAATGTGTTTGGCATCTGCGGCCAAACGAATCACCCCGATCGTATTTTCAAGCAGAGGATTCAGCTCCACTTGAGTAGCGTTGAGCTTAAACTGGCCTGTGCTAATGCGCGAAACGTCTAAGATGTCATCGATGAGCTGGTTTTGCGATCTGGCGCTGCGCTCGATCGTTTTTAGTCCCTCCTCGGTTTTATGCTCGTCAAATTTTCGCAGGCGCAACAACTGTGCCCAGCCAATTATCGCATTGAGCGGCGTCCGCAGTTCGTGAGAGAGGACGGACAAAAACTCATCTTTGGCACGGTTGGCCCCCTCTGCCACCACACGAGCCAATTGTTCTTGAATCCGGAGGCTGCGTTCCGCCTCCAACTGTTTTTGCTCGGTGATATCCTCGATCGCCAACAGAATCATCTGTGTATCGCCGATCGGAGGCATTTTGCGGGCATTCAGAAGCATGATTTTATGCCCTATCTGCTCAAAGTCATGCTCCACCTCAAAATCTTGAAACTCGGCATTTCCTGCCAGAATTTCTTTGAGGAGCGATCGCAACGGAGGAATATTCCACTGTCCGTTACCCAGCTCGAAGATCGAGCGGTGCTCAGTTTGGATCGGCTGAACCTGAAACGTCTTGTAGAAAGCACGATTTGCCGTAATCGCCCGCAGGTTTAGATATAGCACTAGCAGCGGTTCCCGCACGGTTTCGACGATCGTTTCGGCGTAATTTTTCGCTTCCATCAACTGCTGGGCGCTCAGTTTGAGAGCGTTGATATCCACCAACATCACCACAGCCCCATCAATCTTGTTGTCGATCGTCCGATAGGGTCGAATCCGCAAATCGTACCAATGACCGTCCCGATCTTGAACCTCCTGAACATTCAAATTGAGCGTGCGGATCACCTCTAAAATCTGTTGCTCTAAGTCTGGCAGTATCAACTTGTGGGTGATGTCGCTCAAAGACCGCCCGACATCAGTAGAAATCAAGTTGAAGATGCCTTCGACTGCGGGAGTAAACCGGCGGATTCGCAGGTCGCCTCCCACCATCAGGATCGGAATATTGATGCTGCTGAGCAGATTCTGCAAATCGTTGCTTACCTGAGTTGATTCCACATTGCGCCGCTGCAATTCGTCATTAATCGTACTCAGTTCTTCATTGGTTGCTTGGATTTCTTCTTTAGCGGTTTCCAGTTCCTCATTCATGCTTTGCAACTCTTCGTTGCTCGACAAAATCTCCTCGTTTGCGACTCTCAAATCTTGGTTGGCGGCTTGATGCTCTTCCACGATCGAGTGCAGGTGCTCTTTTAGGGTTTTGAGTTCCTGTTGGAGCCTCGCCATCTCCTCACTTTCAACCTGTTTCGGCTTGGAGTTGACTATACTATTGTCCGTTGCTTCTGAATAAGCAGGTATCTGCGGCTCGTCTTGAAACAATACTAAAAAGTAGTCTTTTGCCACAGCGCCTGCTTGGAATGGAATCACGTTAATTGTGACGGATCGTTGGCGATCGCCTTCTGTAATTTGTAAGCCTTCGCGCGCGATCGGCAACTGCTGCCGTGAAGCCTGTTGAATTGCAGTACGCAGTTCGAGGCGCAATCCTTCTTTTGCCATTTTCAGCAAATTCAAAGTCGCCCTACCGGGAGCCGGTTCTAGGTAGGCACTCGTCTGTCCTCGAAATTGCAAAATCTCGCTGTCGCTGTTAATCACCACCCCGACTGGGGCATATTGATTTAAAACGATGCGATCGGCCTCTGTCTCCATTTCCCTTTCGTTGAAGGTTTCCGCCAGCACCGGTGGAGAGTTGATGGCTGTCTGAAGATAGTTGCTGGCAGTTAAATCAATGCTGAGCCAATGCGACAGTTGTTTTTTGGCATAAAGTTTGTTTTTTTTGTCGAATAGCGCAAACAATTCTGAAAAATCACCAATTGTTTCCGAAGTGCCTAACAGCAAAAAGCCCGCGGGCTCAAGCCCGTAGTGGAAAATTGGCAGCAGCTTTTTTTGCAGCGGGGCACCGAGATAGATCAGCACATTCCGACAGGTAATCAAATCCATCCGGGAAAACGGCGGATCGCTAAGCAGGTTTTGTCTGGCAAAGACACAGAGTTCGCGCACGGGCCTACCGATTTGGTATCCGCCCTCGACTTGAACGAAGAACCGGTGCAGGCGTTCGGGTGAAACATCCGCGACTTGGCCGGGGGTATAAAATCCGTTGCGGGCGTGGGCGATCGCATTCTCACTGATGTCTGTCGCATAAATCTGCACCGGCAGATTACTAGATCGAGCTGCTAAAAACTCTAGCAAACAGATCGCGATCGAGTAAGCTTCCTCCCCCGTCGAACAGCCGGCAATCCAAATTCGGATCGGTTTTTTCGGCGATTTACCTTTGACGATTTCGGGAAAAATCTTGTTACTTAAGGCATCAAAGCTTTCGGGGTCGCGGAAAAAGCTGGTGACGTGAATTAAGACATCGTGATACAGCGCCGTTACTTCTGTCGGATTGTTTTGGAGATATTGGGCATAATCCTCGATTTTTTCCAGCTTGTACAGCAACATCCGCCGCTGCATCCGCCGCTTCAAGGTGGTTTGCTTGTAGTCAGTAAAGTCAACTCCTGTAGCCGCTTTGAGCAAACTGTAGATCGCGGCGATCGCATCTTTACTTTCGATCGCATTCTCTCTGGTGGTTGATTCTGTCGCAGGCCCATCGGCAATGTAGGGATGACGGCCGATCTCTGCTATTTTCTGGCCAATTTTTTCCGGTGTCAAGATAAAGTCTACCTGACCCGTAGCCACCGCAGTGTTCGGCATACTGCTGACTTTTGCCGAGTCTTCGCATTGTGCAAAAGTAATACCGCCCGCCGCCTTAATCGCTTTTAATCCTTGCGAACCATCGCCGTCACCCCCGGACAGAACGACGCCGATGGCTTTGGTCCCCCGTTCTTCGGCGAGGGAAACCAGAAAAGTATCGACCGACATAAACATCCCGCGTCCTGTACCCCGGGGCGTTAGGTTTAGCACCCCCGAAGCAATGGTCATGCTGACATTCGGAGGGATGACGTATACCTGATTTTGTGCCACAGCCATCCCATCTGCCACATCATTCACGGGCATCTGGGTCGATCGACCCAGAATCACACTCAACAAACTTTCCTGAGCCGGCAACATATGCAGAATCATCACAAACGCCATGCCCGTATCGATCGGCAAATGGCTCAGTAATTGGACAAAGGCTTCCACTCCACCCGCAGAAGCTCCTATTCCGACGACGGGAAATAATTCGTTTCGATCGTTCTGCTGCTTTCCGTCAACGGCTTCGATATGGGCTTTAGGTTGAGATTTCTTGGAAGACTTTTTTGGAGTCATTATTTTATACCAGATATCTTGCTTTGTGGGTATCGTAATATTTTTATTTGTATATATAATAGATGCCATAAAATAAAGGATGAGGCATCTACCTGCCGATATATCTACGCGAACTCGGCGCGATCGGGCGATTTATTCCTTATGTTTTAATTCTTATGGTGGAGACCGCATAAGGAAACGGAAGTTGTGGAAACTCGGGTTTTTACAGCGTTCAAATACTATTTGGGTAGTTATTTTGATTTTGTCGATCGCGCCGAACCGGTGACATCGGCCGCAAAGTTAGATAATATCTTACCAGCTCAATTGCGCTATCTGCGGTATCGTTCCGAAAAAGACCCGACCAGGGGAATATTTAACTAAACAAGCGAGAAGTCCCGCACCAAACACGGTAATCGTTTGAGCTACGGGATGAAAGCGCACAAAGTAAGTGGGTTCAATACCCAATTACTTTGTAATTATCTTTGCCGACCGGCAAAACTTTTGATAAAATATTTACTAAAAATAGTAATAAGCACTATAATACAGCACTTTCTAGGTAAGTCAAGTACAAAGAAACCTGGTTTCTTAAATAAAACCGATTTCTGGCGAAAAATCCAGCAGAAAACAGAGAAACCGGGTTTATTGAATCAAACCGATTTCGGGTCTTCTGGGTTTGCGGTGACAAACAAAGCTAATATGAGTTGTAAGCCTTTTCTAGCAAGGGTTTCACTAATACAAAATCGTCACATTTGTATCCAATAATACAATATTTACCCTAAACCCAGAAGAGCCCCGATTTCTGGCGAAAAATCCAGAAGAAACCCGGTTTCAGAGGTGTAAATTACAGAGAAACCGGGTTTATTGAATCAAACCGATTTCTGGCGAAAAATCCAGAAGAAACCCGGTTTCAGGGGTGTACTTCATAAACATGGAATCCGCTGTAAATGCTACGCAAGCTTATCAAAGTTCCTTTGTTGAAGAAAGTTACACTTCAAAGTGTTCTTTTTGAGATAATGAACCTTGTGTCAAGCATTCGGAGTATAGAACCCATTTGAGATATATTCTGCGTAAATCTCAGAAACCGGGTTTCTCTCTATACTAGACCTCTTGCAAAAATAACTAGGACGGGCTCTCCGGCCCATCCCACAAAATTTTTTTTCTTGTGGAATGGGCCCCAGAGCCCGTTCCAGAATTTGATTAAAAGGATTTTTGCAAGAGGTCTACTTCTCGTCACCAAACCAAAGACTCGTAGAAACCCGGTTTCTCGCCCCTTGCCTAAATCTTAGAAACCGGGTTTATCTCGGTATTTATCGTCACCCAACCCAAAAACTCAAAGATGTCAAATGGGTTCTATAAAGGTAAACGAATTAAGCGAGGGTTGACGAGTGCTGGTGACGGCAGACTGATTAATGCGGATGTCAATGGCAGCGCTAACATTGTCATTCGATTTTAGATTTTAGATTTTAGATTTTGGATTTACCCCACGGATAAATTCGGGGGCTTGAGGATTTTAGATTTTAGATTTTGGATTGGTTCCACGGATAAATCGGGGGGCTTGTACCATCAAGAAATTCTTGGTCAAAAAAGCATTTCCCAACGCTTTTGCCGAGGGAATACAGGGCGTGGTAGTACGAAGGCGCGAGGGTCACACCTTACAACATGGTTGTCCGAGGCAAGTGTAATATTTGCCTATAAAACCTGTAACTATTCTGAGGCGTTCATTCCTGATATTTGTTGCACCATTACCCTCTCTATCTCGGTCAGTACCGAGCGTGAGGACAAACCCACTCACGAATACTAAAGACGGATGGAACAGCCGTTTCTGCTGTTGGAGGGAAGGTAAGTCCAAAGGAACGGCGCAAGTCCAATCTAACTCACATCTTGCACCATTGTCAAGAACAGGCTTTCCGGCCTGTTCCACAATAAAATTTATCTCTTGTGGAAGAGGCCGGAAAGCCTGTTCCCAAGCAAGTAATTGAGAATGGTGCAAGATATCAGATATAAGGCACTCCCCTAAAAAGACAGAAGCCCGCGCTGTATGCTATAGCATCAGCGCTGGGTAGTTCGCCCGGTTCTACGGCGAGGAATGGACCGAAGAGTATATTCAAGGATTTTTGTTCAATTGGGAACGGAAGCTGGCACAATTGGTAAGTAACAAGAATTAATTTTAATAGAAGCTTCAGCCACTACATTTATTAGTGTAGGTTGGCATGAGGAAAATGCCAATGGTCAAAAAAAATCGCAATGTAGTTAGTTCCAATTCAGAAAGTAAAGTCAAAGTCGGACTTTCGCTGACTTCTTCTAGTGCCGATCGATTAAACGCGATCGCTCGCAAGCTCGGAATATCAAGGTCGGAACTCCTAGAACGCTTGGCACAAGGTGCTCTGGATATTTCTAAGGACAAGACGGAAGTTACTGTCACTTGGAAAAAAGGTGAAGAAACGCAGGTAGAGACCCCCGACTTGCAAGGGGAAACAGCCGAAGAAAGCGCCATTAATGACGCTGTAACGGCAGAAACTCTATCGGACTCGGTGAGTGTAAAGCCAAATCCGCTGCAAGAAAGTTACGAATCTTTACAGCAGCAGTTGGCGGAACGGGAAAGTTCGATCGCTTCTTTGCAGCAGCAATTAGCCAGCG
>NZ_JAUBWA010000159.1:0-12786 GCF_036702825.1 Microcoleus sp. A003_D6
CAAATGCTAAAACTTCGTTGTGGTTACCTCAACGATCTCTTGGCCATTTGAGGCTTTTGCAAAACCGGGATGCTCCCATTGGTCGGTCTGTCCATATAAATTGGATGCAGCGATCGAGCAAATACTTCACGGATGTTGAAGGAGAAAGTTTGCTGGCAGTATATCAATTTTTGGCAATTTATGCTAGAGATAAGTTCGTTTTGTTTTTTTCGATCGCTGGGGACTAACCGTGGAAACTAGATTAGGCCCCTGCGATCGCTACCTGCTGACAGCAACAGCAGATTTTTTAGCCAGCTTTTTAAGCGGAGGCAAGGAGAAGGAAAGGCGTTTTTTCGGCAGCGAGACAGCAGGCGAAGCAAAAAGACTCGTTTCTACTTTACCTTCGTTTTCGCCTTCGGCTTTTGCTTTCAAACTAGAGTCTGTTTCGCAAGCGTCCTGAACTGTTGGAACTACTGTCCACCTGCCTGTAGCGGGATCGCGATAACAAGTGAAAGGATTTATTTTTAGCGGTTGACTGCAAGGTTTAACCATGTAGATGCACTCCTTTGATTCTGAGAACTTGCCCGCTGATGAAGGCGGCATTGCTATCTCGGCAGTATAGGCAGCAGTTTGAAGGCAGAAAGGATTCGGCAAAAGGCATCCATTATGTTTCTGCGTCCTTATGCCTTGGATAATTCCTGATTTCCTGTTAACTTTTGCCTTTGACTCGTTAGCGCCCATAGCATTACTTTTACCAAATTGCCTTTCTACAAGCAAACCCCCACCCCCCTATTAATCAGGTTGAGGTGCGACTTGTGAATGCAGCGAGGTCCCATATCCTGCCTGGGGCATAAGTTTGGGATAATACAACTATTTTAGGCTGGGAAAGGCGGCTACTTTGCGATCGGCAACAGAGGTCGATCGCGATCGGTGTCACAATTAAAACGGGAATTGGTCATTGGTCATTGGTCATTGGTCATTGGTCATTGGTCATTAGTCATTGGTCATTGGTCATTGGTCATTGGTCATTGGTCATTGGTCATTGGTCATTAGTCATTAGTCATTAGTCATTAGTCATTGGTCATTAGTTGTTAGTCATTGGTCATGGCGAATTATTGCATCTTTCACCCATCCGTTAAATCCGTTAAATCCATCGCGTACTCGTTGCCTTCTTCCTAACAACTAACAACTAACAACTAAGCTGTTAGTCATTTAAATTTCTTGTCTGAACCCCATACTGTAAGGGGTATAGACCACAAACAATGCAGTTTAAATGTCGAACAGCTTAACAACTAACAACTAACAACTAACAACTAACAACTAACAACTAACAACTAACAACTAACAACTAATGACTAATAACTAACAACTAATGACTAACAACTAATGACTAATAACTAACAACTAATGACTAACAACTAATGACTAATATCAACTTTTGCCTTTAATTGAACAGTAAAAGTAGAGCCAACACCCAACTGACTCTCAACAGTAATATCGCCGCCCATCATCTGACAAAACAAGCGGCTAATCGCCAATCCCAAACCGGTGCCGCCGTATTTGCGAGTAGTCGAAGCGTCCCCTTGCATAAAAGGTTGAAACAAACCCTCCTGCTGTTCTGCCGACATTCCAATCCCCGTATCAGATACCTGCAAATAAACCCAATCGCTGCCACCTGCTGGTTCGCGACTCGCGCCCAGCAGCACCGTTCCACCTTCGGTAAACTTCAGGGCATTCGAGAGCAAATTGAACAGAATTTGCCGGACTTTAGTCAAATCTGCATACATCACTCCCAAATTCACAGAGCAAGAAACTTGTAATTGATTGTGATTTTTTTCGACCAAAGGGTGCAAAGTTGCAACGACTTCTTCTATTAAATTTGCGAGGTCAAATTTTTCTAAGTAAAGCTCCATCCGACCGGCTTCTATCTTAGAAAGGTCGAGAATATCGTTAATTAAAGTCAGCAAGTGTTGACCGGCGTTATGAATTTTTTGGGTATCGGGGATGATGTTTTTGAGTCCCGATTCCAATGCTTCTTCTTCTAGCATTTCGCTGTAACCGATAATCGCGTTGAGCGGCGTCCGCAGCTCGTGGCTCATATTGGCTAAAAAAGTGCTTTTAGCTCGGGAAGCTGCTTCAGCTTTGTGTAAGGCTTCTTGCAAAGCTATTTCGGCTCTTTTGCGCTCGGCAATTTCGATGCGGAGCAGTTTATTGGCAGTGGTGAGTTGAGCGGTGCGCTGATCGACGGTCATTTCTAGCTGCGCTTTGGCTTTGGAGAGTGCTTCCTGAGCCCGCTGGCGTTCAAATCCTTCGATCGCCAGCGCTACCAAATTTGCCAAAGAATCGGCGAAGGTGCGCTCCTCCAGAGCCCACTGGCGGGGCGCGCCAATATGTTCGAGAGAGAGGATGCCCACGATCTGACCGCCGAGCCTAATTGCTACATTTAAGATGGATGAATTTGCCTTGCTGGCATTTGGCAGCACAGCAGAATGTTCCGCTAGCGAAGATGAGTGGGACAAATTTGTTTTTAGAGAGTTTTGAGTTTTTGGCGCCGGTTCTAAACCATTGTCCGATCGCAAGTTTTCCTCCGGTGCGTCGCCTTCGACATCTGAAATTGAAAATTTTAAATCGCTTGCCGATATGGACTCGCGGCTCAAATGATTCTCGTGGGTGCGATCGTACAAGTCGAGACAAACTAATTTGAGGTTGGGGATTTTAAACTTAGAACGATTGACCGACTCGTTTTCCTCTGGGGCGGCCGCCTCTGTATCGATTGCCTCTGTTTGGTTGTGGGCGATCGCTCTGTCGGTAAAATTTAGCTGGGGATCGATCGGGTAGCGAGTTCCAAATCTGAAATGGTTGTAAAGCCAGACGCTGACTTTTTCCACATCCAAAGTGCGGGCGGCAGCCTCGGTAATTTCGCGAATTCCCACATTCAGCGCACCGCTATTGATAGTCCTCTGCCGGCCTAGCTGCAACAAAGCCAGACTTTGGCGGCGGAGCCGCTTTTCGCTCTCTTGGAGGGTTTGTTCTGCTTCCTTGCGCTGGGTGAGGTCGTACAAGGCGCACAATGCTGTCTCTTGGCCGTTAAACAGCAGGGACTGAACGGAGATCATCGCCCAAAAGGGAGTACCGTCTGACTTTTTGCAGTGGAGTTCGTAGTTTTGGAGGTATCCGTCTTTAGCCAGTGCCTCAAGTACCTTTGGGCGATCGCCCGGGTTGAAGTAAAAGTCTGGGGTGATGCTGCCGATCAATTCTTCTAGGGGTATGTTCAGGAGAGAAGCCAATTGAGCGTTTGCATACAGAATTAAGCCGTCACAGAGGCGAGAAATCAATACCGGAACGGGAGTTGCCGAGGCGATCGCCCGAAACTGCTCTTCACTTGAACGCACTGCCAACTCAGCTTTGCCGAGCAAGAGAGCTTCCATCGCAGTCGAATGTTCGGTGGTAGTCTCCAGCACAATTTCTAGGTCAGTCTTTTCGCGCTTCAAGTTTTCAAGTTCGGCACTCAGCCGCTGAACGTGCAAAAGTAGCTGTTCTCTCGACGGTTCTTCCTGCATAGCAATTGACAATTGGTAATTTTTAGTCGGTTCTGAAGTTTTTTACTGTTTGCTGCCAACTTAACTATGACTTATTCGCATTAACTTCAGCCGATCTCATCCCGCTTCCCTGACGCGGGCTTGGGACTCACTTTTACCTTTTTCGATTTACTATTCCAATTCTAAGTGCAGGGAAGGCATCAACCGCTGCAAGTTTTTCAGCGATTTTCCCTGCCAGGGGATCTCTTTAGAGCCTTTCACGGCGATTTGAATATTCTTTCTCTGGCGCACTTTGATCACAAATTTGGAGACAATATTAATTCCCGAACTATTTAATAATTCTAGCTTTCGCAAGTCTAGAGTAATCGTGTTTGGTGAGGAGTCAACCACTTCGTTGAGCAGATCGACGATCGGCGCGTATTCTTCCATCTGGCTGAGCCGGAACGAGCCGCAGCAGGTGACTGTTTGGGTAGCGCGATCGTACTCGATGGTGTAATCTTTGGTCTTAATCTCCATACTTTTGTCAGTTGCCGGTTGTGAGCGGTAAAGGGGCTTTGGCTGCGGGAGCGAGGATTGAGCGTCAGGCTGGCACGATCTAAATTCGGCTGTTTGCCTGTGTTTGTGCAACTTGCACTACACATACAGCCAACTGTACCATTGCCCTAGGGCAGTTATGACTTATTTGGGGATTTATCTGGTGCAAGTTGTGGGTTTAAAACAGTAGCCTAAAAAGCAAGACAAGTCTTGCTTTTTCAGATTTTGACGAAAGCAAGCAATAATCGTTATAAACTGGAGAAACGCTTGATTAGTGCGGGAAGAATCAAGCTGACAGGGCGTGAAAACCACAGAAACACACACTCTTGCTCAAATTAATCATCAAAAAACCAAATATTTCAAGTCCTCTGTTAATTTTAGCAGTCTCTAACTGGGAATATCCGGCCAACCTGAGCAATCAGGAAGCTTTGAGCATCCGAGCTAGGCTAAACATAAACCGCTAAGTTTGACTTGCTGATTTCTTTTTGTTTTTAGAAGCGGTGGAGGAGACCAGCTTTTGCTGAAGTTCCTCCTCGATCGATTCGTTTTTTTTCTCGACTTGCTATTGACAAAATCCCCAAAATGTGAGATATATCTCATATCTTGCACCGCAGTGAGTTGGAGAATATTTAATGGCAATTTCAGAAATTACAGAAAAGCTTTTGGCTGCTAAAAAAGCTCAGGGAATTAGTTTTGCAGATTTAGAAAAACTTTTGGGTCGCGACGAAGTTTGGATTGCTGCGGTTATTTACCGCCAAGCTACCGCATCGGTCGATGAAGCCGAGAAAATTGGATTGGCTTTGGGATTGGATAGCGAGACGGTTGCGGTTCTCTGTGAACCTCCGTTAAAAGGTTCTTTGGAGCCTGCCGTTCCAGTTGACCCTCTGATTTATCGGTTCTATGAAATTATGCAGGTTTACGGGATGCCGCTCAAAGCAGTGATACACGAAAAATTTGGTGACGGGATTATGAGCGCGGTAGACTTTACTTTGGATGTCGAGAAAGAAGCAGACCCAAAAGGCGATCGAGTGAAAATAATTATGTCGGGGAAATTTTTGGCATACAAAAAATGGTAAGCCAGTGCGGCTTTACTTTCAAGTAAAAATTAAAAATGAAAAATTTGGTCTAATGACTAATGACTAATGACTAATGACTAAGGCCTCAAAAGTGTTAAGTTAGAAACAGAGATCGCGAAGCTTGACTCCGCCAAAAAACGGAGACAAGCCCCCGACTTAAGTCGTGCAGATCCCCAAATTTTAGACCCTAGTTCAGCTCCAAAATTCATCTGTGGAGTAAATCTAAAATCTAAAATCTAAAATCTAAAATCGACTGACTGGCTTGGGTGTCCGATCGGGAAACCTTTCTAGGGCAAGGCTAAGATCGATCGCGCGGCAACTTCCCCAGTCAAAGAAAGCAACCGCAACCGTAAAGTAAGAGGCAAATATGTCAAAATATGACTCCCATCTCAGATGCTCCTTTTGCGGCAAGTCGCAGGAGTACGTCCGCAAGTTAATAGCTGGGCCCGGCGTCTACATTTGCGATGAATGCGTGGAACTCTGCAATGAAATTTTAGAGGAGGAGTTCTTTGACTCCAGCAAAGCAATTGGTCAACAGATTCCCCAGTCAGAGGTGCGAGAGTCTCAGGGACAAGGAACGCGGCGGCCAGGTCGATCGAACAAATCGAAAATCGTATTAGCTCAAATTCCCAAACCCACAGACATTAAACACCATTTAGACAACCACGTCATCGGCCAGCATTCAGCAAAAAAAGTCCTTTCTGTAGCAGTTTACAACCACTACAAGCGCTTGAGCGCAGACCAAGCTAAAGACAGCGGCAAGTCTTCCCCTGACAGCGATGTAGAACTGCAAAAATCCAACATCATGCTAGTCGGCCCGACAGGTTGCGGCAAAACTTTGTTAGCCCAAAGTTTGGCGCAAATGCTCGAAGTCCCGTTTGCGGTAGCCGATGCGACGACGCTGACAGAAGCTGGATATGTCGGCGACGATGTAGAAAATATCTTGCTGCGACTTTTGCAAATGTCGGATTTTGATGTCGAATCGGCGCAGCGCGGGATTATTTATATTGATGAAATTGACAAGATTGCTCGCAAAAGCGAAAACACTTCGATCACCAGGGATGTATCGGGAGAAGGAGTGCAGCAAGCGCTGCTAAAAATGTTGGAAGGAACGGTGGTTAACGTGCCCCCGCAAGGCGGCCGCAAACATCCTTACCAAGATTTTATTCAAGTTGACACTAGCAAGATTCTATTTATTTGCGGCGGTGCTTTTGTCGGTTTGGAAAAAATAGTTGAACAGCGTTTGGGTAAAAAATCTTTGGGCTTTATTCAGCCAGCAGAAAGCGACAGCAACTCGACTTTGCCGGCGAAAGACAAGCGGGCTGCTGATATTTTGCAGCAGGTACAGCCCGACGATTTAGTGAAGTTTGGTTTGATTCCTGAGTTTGTGGGGCGGATACCTGTGGTGACGGTGATTTCGCCGCTGGATGAAGCAGCTTTGATGCAGATATTGACTGAACCCCGGAATGCGCTGGTGAAGCAGTATCAAAAGCTGTTGAACATGGACAGCGTGGAGTTGGAATTTGAGCCGGATGCGCTGCGGGCGATCGCCCAGGAAGCCTATCGACGCAAAACCGGCGCGAGAGCTCTTCGCAGCATTTTAGAGGAGTTAATGCTGGATGTGATGTACGAGTTGCCTTCTCGCAAGGATGTGGCTCACTGTATGATTACTAAGGAAATGGTGGAGAAGCGATCGACTGCCGAATTGCTGTGGCATCCCGCTTGGCACAAACAGCACGAAACAGCTTAATTTATAGTTTGTAGGGTGTGTGCAGCGCACCCTACAAACTACTAAACCAGCGCCCCGATTTATCCCTGGGATCGCTTTCTCCAATCTGAAATCTAAATTCGATTGGTGGCAAGTGCGGTACGATCTGAGATGTTGCACCATTGTCAGCAACAGGCTTTCCGGCCTGTTTCACAAAAGATAAATTTTCTCGCTTCACAGGCCCGAAAGCCTGTTCAGAAAAGGCTAATTGAGAATGGTGCAACATAATGAGGTATGATGTGAATTCGCGATCGGTTCTAGCGGGGAGCAGCCGCCAGAGGAAACGGGGAAAGTTCGGTGCAAGTCCGGCGCTGTCCCGCAACTGTAATGAAACCCTTGTGGTTTCTCAAGTCAGAATGCCCGCCGATATCTAACTCACTTTTGAACGCATCTGCGAGGTACGGATGATGGATGGAATTAATGCGGCTGTACGCACAAAGCACAGTCTGTTTGTTTGCACTGCTTGCGCGAGTGTTTGGAAAGACGGCAAGCGCGAAGGCAAAAGCGGCGGCCAACAATTTATGGAAGATTTATCGAAACTCGCTAAAGATTGGGAGTTTTCTGATAAATTTGAGATTCAAGAAGTTGAGTGCATGAGTGCTTGCAGTCACTCTTGTGCGGTGTCTTTTGCTGCTGTGGGAAAGTACACTTATTTGTTTGGTGATTTACCTGTAAATGAGCCGGAAAGCGTCGAGGCTGTACTGGAATGCGCGGGTCAATACTATGCTAAACCGGACGGTTTGTTGCCTTGGTCTGAGCGTCCTCAAGCTCTGAAAAAAGGCATTTTGGCTAAGATTCCGCCGCTGGGGAATTAGAGATAAGATGAGGCGATAAATTTTCGCTTTTACTCAAAGTCTAGATCCCCCTAAATCCCCCTTAAGAAGGGGGACTTTGAGTATTTCGAGTTTCTTCCTGTTTAAAACAGACTTTGAACCCTCTTGTCCCCCCTTCTTAAGGGGGGTTAGGGGGGATCTGAACCATAATTCTCAACCTGACAATAATTTAATGCACAAGATTCCTGTTACAGTTATCACTGGTTTTCTCGGTAGCGGCAAAACTACCTTAATTCGTCACTTATTGCAAAACAATCAAGGCCGCCGCATTGCTGTTCTGGTTAATGAATTTGGCGAAATTGGTATCGACGGAGAACTGCTGCGCGATTGCCAAGTTTGCGACGACGATGATGATGATGATAAAAATGTCACTAGCAATATTGTAGAACTCACAAATGGTTGTCTTTGCTGCACTGTTCAAGAGGAATTTTTGCCGACTATGCAAGAATTGTTGAAGCGCCGAGAACAAATTGATTGTATCTTGATTGAGACTTCGGGCCTGGCACTTCCTAAACCTTTGATTCAAGCTTTTCGCTGGCCGGAAATTCGCACGGGCGCTACTGTGGACGGTGTGGTTGCTGTTGTCGATTGCGAAGCTATTGCTAGCGGTTCTTTTGTGGGCGATATTGATGCTTTGATGGCACAGCGGCAGGCTGATTCTAGTTTGGATCACGAAACTCCGATCGAGGAATTGTTTGAAGACCAGTTGGGCTGTGCTGATATGGTACTTTTAACGAAGGTCGATCGCGTGGATGCGGAAACTCAACAGAAAGTTCAAACCTGGTTGCAGCAAGAGTTGCGCCCTAGTGTGAAAATTGTTCCGTCTAAGAGTGGCGAAATTAACCCTGATGTGCTGTTGGGATTTAATGCGGCGGTTGAGGATGATTTGGAGTCGCGCCCCAGTCACCACGACACGGAGGAGGAACACGAGCACGATGATGATATTAACTCGACTTTCTTTATTGCCGATCGCGAATTTGAACCTGAAGCTTTGGTGAAAAAACTGCAATCCTTGATGCAGCAGGAGGAAATCTATCGGATTAAAGGGTTTGTGGCTGTTCCCAAGAAACCGATGAGGATGGTGTTGCAAGGCGTGGGTTCGCGGATCGAACATTTTTACGATCGCCCTTGGCAACCTTCGGAGATCCGGCAAACCAAATTAGTGTTTATCGGTCGGGAACTCGACTCTGCTAAAATACAGTCATTCTTGTAGTTGAATCCGGGCGATCGCTTTTGTCATCAAGGGCGATCGATCTTCAGTCATTCTGCACTCGATACTGTTTCTAGCGTCAAAATGCCGATCGGTTTATTAACAACTAGCTGCATCCTGTCTAACCATTGGGAACCGATTAAAATCTCCGGGAGATCCTCTCCAACATGGACGGGAACGATCAACTCTTGACCGTCAATAATTACTCGACCTTCATAGAGGTCAAATAAAGCATCTCCCCGCGCTGTAGCTAGCTTGAATTTAGACTGAACTAACGGCCAATCCAAAGCCTCCATATCTTGAAAATTAATTGCCAGATAGCCTGCGGTAAAACCTGTATCTAGCATTACTTCCACTGGAAAAATCTCGCCATTAGATGCAATCAATTCAATCTCAAAAAACAATTCTCCGTTTTCCCCAAACCAACCTGATATCATATTCTGCCACAGGTTCCTGTTTCATTGAGGCGAAAGGTTGCTAGCATCACATTTTTATCGCCGTACTGTTCCTTAATTTTTTGAACAATACCTAAAAGTGTAGGGTCAAGCAAATACTCTTCGCTGTCCGGTTCGATCGCAATAAACCAATTGTAATACTCATCGATCAGTTCCGGGCGAATTCGCTCAAATATTGCTTGACCGCGTAAACGGAGTTTAGTTTTTTCTGCTTTGCGCCTTGCTAATTCTTCCGGTGGTGTAATCCGTTCGGGAGAAATTCTACCACGCAGCGCTTTTCGCTTTTCTGATAGTTGAGTCATGGTGTTTATTAGATTAAATGTATAGATTGATTTATGATAGCCCAACAACTATTATTTTTTCTATTTTTGGTAAAATCCGCCCTTAAAGTCCCCAATGAACAATTTATTAATATTTTGTAATATTAGACCTCTTGCAAAAATAACTAGGACGGGCAAGATGCCCATCCCACAATTTTTTTTTCTTGTGGAATGGGCATCTTGCCCGTTCCAGAATTTGATTAAAAGGATTTTTGCAAGAGGTCTATTCTTGCTACTAGCAGCAGGTCTGGTGTAGAATAGCGATAATGGTTATCATTGTACAAAAATCGAGGTCAAGTATGGTGACTGCTGGGGCGATCGAATCAGTTCCTGTTACCGTTCTCACAGGCTATCTGGGTGCAGGCAAAACTACGCTACTGAACCGCATTTTAACACAGGAACACGGCAAAAAAGTTGCAGTCATTGTCAACGAATTTGGCGAAGCAGGCATCGACAACCAACTGATAATTGATGCCGACGAAGAAATTTTTGAGATGAACAACGGCTGCATTTTCAGTTAGGAATGAGAATTAAATAACTTACACTCTTGAAAGTGGGGAGTAGGGGTTGGGCGGGACGCCCGCCCTTTTTGGACGGGCGGGACGCCCATCCCACAATAACAATTAAAATTGTAAGTTATTTAATTCGCGATCCTTACCACATTTTTATTAGCTTCCGCAGCCGCAGCCGGTCAAGTTTGTTTGCGGTACGAAGCAGAACAATTGCTGCAAATTCTAGAAGGTGCAGAGGGCGGTTTTTCCTGTCTCGCATGGCATCCCGACGGTCGGTTTCTCGCGGCAGGCGGTAGTGGCGGCGAATTGCTGGTTTGGTCGAAATCTATGCGCGGCAAAGGGTTCGGGCGGCGCTAAGCTGGCATGACGGGCGATCGCGCCAGTTTGACCAAAACATAAAAATTGAAAACTTGATCTTTACAAAATCCTAGATTACTATAACATTCTAGCTAGGTACTATCCTCAAAGGCGATCGACAATTATGACCCAACAGCAATTTCTCGAACAACTCAACACCATTCTCGACCAAAACCACCTGCTGAAACACCCGTTCTACCAAATGTGGAACGAAGGTAAACTCGACCTCGCAATGCTGCAAGAGTACGCCCAAGAATACTACCTGCAAGTCCACAACTTCCCCACCTACGTCAGCGCTACGCACGCCGCCTGTGACGACATCAAAATTCGTCAAATGCTGCTCGAAAACCTGATAGAAGAAGAGAGAGGCGCTGCAAATCACCCCGAACTGTGGCTGCGCTTTGCCGAAGGTTTGGGTGTAGACAGAAACGCAGTTCTCGATCGCGAACACTTAGAAAAAACCACCGAATCCGTCCGCATTCTCAAAGACTTAGCGCGCAGCGAATCTCCCGCCAAAGGTTTGGCCGCCCTTTACGCTTACGAAGCGCAAATCCCCGAAGTTTCTACAACCAAAATAGCTGGTTTGAAGGAATTTTACGGCATTGATTCAGAAGCGGCTTTGTCTTTCTTTAAAGTCCACGAAAAAGCTGACGAGTTCCACTCGCAAGCCACCCGCGAAGCGCTGTTGCAGCTTTGCCAAACTGAAGAAGCAAAACAGGAAGCGCTGTTAGCCGCCGAGAAAGCAACTTTTGCTTTTAATTTACTGCTTGACGGCGTTTATGAAACCTATTGTCAAGCTAAGTAAGCAGAACCTCTATATGTAGCCCATGTAGGGACACGGCAATGCTTAAAGCGTGTCAACTTAAGGTCAAACCTATTCACAGAATGCTGTTTGACGATTAGGCTCAGATCCTCCCTAGTCCCCCTTAAGAAGCTATGCCTTAAGCTGTTACGCATTTAAAATAGTATTGTAGGGTGCGTCAGCCCTTTCTCGTTTCCCTTGTAAACGTAAGTGTTCTAGCTGACGCACCCTACAGGCCTGTTACGCATTTAAAATAGTATTGTAGGGTGCGTCAGCCCTTTCTCGTTTCCCTTGTAAGCGTAAGTGTTCGCTTCTGACGCACCCTACAGGCCTGTTACGCATTTAAAATAGTATTGTAGGGTGCGTCAGCCCTTTCTCGTTTCCCTTGTAAACGTAAGTGTTCGCTTCTGACGCACCCTACAGGCTGACGCAACTCTATATCAGTAGCAATATCTTCCGTCTTGAGCTTTGCTTTGTCTTTTGGAGGTGCGCTGATGTCCTAAGAGAGTGGAGATAATAACGCATCGATCGCCATTTTTGAGATTAGGATGAGATAGTGTGATGTTTCCTTTTGCTAGAATGCTTGTGAGGCCGCATTCATCAGTTTTGTTGTACACTGGGCAACCTCGGTAATTGAACATGGCTCGCCAGACTGTTCCATCTTGTGTTACTAAATTCGTGTTTTCATTGACTTTCCGCAATGTTGTATCGTTTGTATTTATCTGAATTTGATGTTCTAGGTTTTTCCATTGGTTGGCTGGTACTTGGGCTGGGGAAATGTCGGATTTGTGAATTGCTACCTGTACATTTTCTCCTACTTGTTTGAAGCTGGCTTGCCATGAGGTTTTGTCGCGTTTGGCGTTGCTTTGGGCTAGTTCCATTGCCCAATAAGCTCGATCGAGCGATAGCTTTAAACGGTGGTTGTTGATGAACATCAGCCAGCTTGGGGCGGCGATCGCACAAAATATGCCTATGATTAAAATAATTATCAATAGCTCGATCATTGTAAAACCTGCGGCAGGTGTAGTGGCTCTGCCTTTGAGCGTTTTATTTTTTGACACGTAGATGCACTCCTTGATATTTAGCTTGAAAAAAAAATAGCTAGGAGCAGCTATTTTTGCTTGGGTTTATTTTAAATTTTGAGTTTGGTTTTGTGTAGATCGGTATTTACTGAAAAATTATGCCTATTTACAAAAGCTGCGGGTAAGTAGAGGCCGGGCAGCCCGATCGCAGAAATCGCCGGTATTGATTCGATCGCACGGTGTGGGTGAGAGTCGTGATACCAATTTAATGTGAAGTTGCACATATCTCGATCCCCCTAAATCCCCCTTAAGAAGCAGGGTGGATTAATTGTCATCCTAGAAATAGGTACGTAGTTGGGCTTTAGCCCTCTTGAGACGT
>NZ_JAUBWA010000160.1:0-12747 GCF_036702825.1 Microcoleus sp. A003_D6
GGCCCATTCCACAAGAAAAAAAATTTTGTGGGACGGGCATCTTGCCCGTCCTAGTTATTTTTGCAAGAGGTCTAATTTCATAAACTCGATCCAGCAATCAAAATAAGTTATACGCAAACCAGGAGAGTTTGCCATCACAGATTCTATAGCCTCAAATTGCTCCCAACTATAATAACCGGGGAGAATCAATCGCTGTTCGCCAAGCGTAACTGTTTCTTCTAAAAGTTTGGCTGTCACAGGTATCACCATCCTATTTTAAATATTACTAGCCCCTACCTAGCCAAAACCAGGCAGGGGCATTCTCTCACATTCTAGCTTAATGAACTAACTCGATCGCCCTTTTAGTCAACGCCTCAGCAGTCAACCCGTTAAACGCCATCAACTGACCGGCACTAGCAGTAGTTTCCCCCCGCTTCCAAGCGAAAGTATCCCGCCGACAATTGCTGCGGAGCATCACCGGTTCCAACATCCCAGAAGCACCGCCTGTAACGCCAATCAAGGCATCTCCGCCAAACAATTCGGCAAATTTGTCATCGCTCAAAAAGCCGCCGTCAGCCTCGGAACAAGTATCCCAAGCAACATCAGTTGGGCGGTACAAACGCCGGGGATTCACAACAGAAACAATCCGCACTCCAATCCCTTCTGTTTCCAAAAATGCCGCCGCTTCAAACACTGGCATTAAAGTCATGTCGCCGACAACAGCAAACACAACTTTCTTGCTCCCGCCTTGATTTTGGGATGCTTGCGGAGAATCAATTTCGTGCAGCACAATTGCACCGTCTTGCAATCCTTGGCGAGTCTGTTCAAATGTGGTGCGAATTGGCAGCGGCGACTTGCTCGCAGTAATCACAACTCCCTTATTTCTGGCAGTCAAAGCCCACTCGTAACAAGCTTGAATGCTGTTAGCATCCGGTGGAAACAAAGGAAACACATTGCCGTTCCGCATCATCGCCGCAAAATAAGCCTCAATTTCCGGCCGTTGGTGCGTCCAACCGTTGCGGCCTTGTTCCAATGCACCCGCTGTAAATAAGGTGACAGTTGCCGGAGTTGGACGGCGCAATTCTGCCATTGCTTGGGTTACAGTTTGCCAAATTGGTAAACCGTTGATGGCAAAAGATTCGTAGGAACACCACAAACTCCGCGCTCCAAATAGCGATAAACCTACGGCTAAACCGGCGCAAGCATCTTCGCTCAAAGGTTCGTAAACTTGACCGTTTGGCGATTGATTGTACAGGTCATCTGTGGTCGGGTGAATAATCTTGAGAGCTTGGTTGATATTGGCAATTGCCGATGCTTCATTGCCGTCAGCATTAGTGACAAGAAAAGTACGATCGCGCTCGCCGACTTTCCCTACCAAAACCCCCATTGCTGTTGTCGAAATCTTCGGTTCTCCCCCAACTGCAAATTCTTCTAAAGGCAATTCGCCCAAATCTGCCAGCGGCAATGTAAACTCAGTAACAACTGTTTTCGCCGCCGGCCCGCCGCCCGCACGCTCGCAATTTGTCCGCACCAACTGCCAAGCTTCAGCAGTCAAAGCACGCTCTTTTAAAGCGCTGACAATGTGCGGAGCATCCAGCGTATCTTTTGGATAAAGGTTGTGAGATTTTGCGCCCCGCGCGTGGACGCCCGCACCTTTCAACTGTTTGATGATAAACACAGTTAATTTACCACCTAGAGCAGATTTTGCTGCTTTGTCAACTCCTTGTAAAACAGCTTTGGTAAATGCCATTCGCTGTTCTAGTGAAAAAGCAGTGCTGTCAACATAATCTTCCGGTTGATTTTGATCGTCAAATTCCTTAGCATCAACTAAGATAACTTCTTCAAAACCATTTCCCTGCCAATAAGCAATCATTTCCGCATTAGTTTTAGTCGAAACCATGCTGTGGTGTTCTTGAGAATATCCGTTCCAAACTAACACTGGCAAAAAGTTAGTAACGCTCGGATAAGCAGTGTGAAAATGCCCCATGCTGCTCATCGGATAGGGCTCGCCCATGCCGCCGTCACCCATTGTGAAAGCAAACAGTTTGTCGCGGTGCAAAAGCGCTCCTGCCATTGCGAAATGCTGCCCTTGTCCGAGGGGGCCGGCCGGTGCTAAAAGGCCGGGAATGAAACCGGAAAGATGTCCTAACAAACCGTCTTTTTCTCGGAATTTATCGCGCACTTGCTGCACGTTGACAATTCCCATGTCTTCTAAAGATCGATCGAGAAACATGGCACTGTAAAATCCCGGTGCGTGGTGCCCGACTTCGGTGACAATATTCTTGTGCCCCAGCATCACCAAAGCGGCGTAGGCCTCTGCTTGGCTGGCAAAACCGCCCGGATGTCCCGATGCCTTGCTGGCGGTAACTTGCAGCGTCAGGTAGCGCAGGGCGTCTGCTCCCAGCATCGTTTGAAAGACGGCTGCGGGATCGGCTGGATCGGCAATTGCCGAACTCCCGGTAGCGATCGCAGGTGCTTTCCCGTAAGTCTCAAAACCCGGCACAGTCTCGGAGAAATACTGGATTCCTTCGCAAAAACTGGGAATTCCTGACGTTGCCTTCGGCGTAGTTGCAGTCATGCTTTATACCTGAAAATTTTGAATTCGATTAATGTAACAGTAATTTTATAGCTTTCTTGTTGCAAAAAATCATCACTTCTGCTAAGCTGTTCGACATTTAAACCACTAACGAGGCCTGTAGGGTGCGTCAGCTAGAACACTTACTAAGCAAGGGAAACAAGATAGGGCTGACGCACCCTACAATACTATTTTAAATGCTCCACAGCTTATCTGGAATGATAAATAATTAAAATATTTCAAGTTTGAAGCTGAGAACGCCCCGTATTTTAACAATATAATCGGGGCAATTCCGCCGGAGCAAAAAATCATTGCTGAGTACCAATTAGGGTTGGCTAATGTCTAGCCCCAGCCGTTCCCCGACATTAATATAAATCACAGTGCTGCTTTCAAAAAGAGAAGGTCTAGCCTTCTGATTAGCAAGCCAAACAAAAAAACTGCTGAGTGCAGGAGCAGGATCTTGATCGCGGCGGAGGGTGTAGATCAAACCTTCGCAAGGCCCGTTAACGCGGCTGCTCGTGCAAATCGCTTTCTGATTGTTGACTATACCGACAGTGACATAATTTAGCTGTTGGTTGCGGCTGTAATTTTCTAGGCGCTGAGTAACTTGTTTGCAGCGAGTCAGAGGATCGTAGCCAGAACTAGAAAAGAAATTAGAATTCCAGCGAATCCAAGGCTCCCTGAACCCTTGCGGATTTTGATACACAGTCACCGGCTCGCCCGTCGAGGTATCGCACACAAAGCCTCCCTGACCGAGGTTCTGTTGGCTTTGGCTATAGGCCCGGCTGATAGAAATATTGCTGAGAATATCAAACCCCCTAGGCTTAGTTGGTGATAGCAACGCCGTAAAAGCATCGATCGGGATTGCTGCATTCAACCCGGTTTTAATCTCCTCCATCTGACCGTTCCACTGGCTCATCACTGTGCCGACAGTATCTCCCTGGCCGTGAATTCCCACAACTCTCCCATCAGCATCAAATACAGGCCCGCCGCTCATGCCGCGCCTTGTCACAGCTTGATAGCGCAGTCCGTACCCCGATGATGCGCCGCCAAGGCGAGAAGAGACAATACCAGCCGTAAACTCCAGTTTTCTTTCAGATCCAAAGGCAATGGGCAGCGGATAGCCAGCAACGTAAATAGTAGAACCGACAACAGCACGTTTCGACTCGCCCATTGGGGCTACTGGATACTGTTCTCGGCTCTGAAACTGTATCAAAGCTAAGTCTATATCCCGGTCGTTTTTTGGCAGCCGCTGTATTCTGATGGCTGTATAATTTTTTTCTAAATGAGTGCGAATGCTGTATTCTTGGGCAAGGCTTGCCACTACGTGATTCGCCGTCAGAACAGTGTAAATGTTGCCCTGTTTAGCAATAATTACTCCTGAGCCGCTAGTAGAAAAACCCAGCGTATTGTTAACTTCCACCGTTGTGAACATCGCTAGCTGAGCAATTTCTTGACCTGTTTTGGCACAAGCAGTATATTGTTGGCCGACAACCGCCGTCACCGTTAATGCACCTGTCAAGATGACTGTCAGCGCGTCAAACCGCAAACCCCACGAATTCATCGCTAACTCCTAGATCGGACGAGACGAACTGCAAATATATACTGATAGGAATTCCCCAACTGGATTTAAGCACTTTTTCCAATAATTCTGGCGTCGGTTCGCTTCCATCTTCAAAAGCATAGACGCCAAAATCGGGTTCTCGATACTTGCCTCGACCGTTAATTCCAACCAAGAAACCTTTGGCATTAAAAATCGGGCCGCCGCTCATAAAGATTTTAACCTCATTTGTATAGCCCAAGCCATAACCTTGAGGCAAAGATTTCGACAGCAGCAGTTCTAGGAACGCCGGCGCTACAGCCAACACCTCAGCACTCGCAGGGAATCCGACCGCGAGCAGCGCTACAGCCAACACCTCAGCACTCGCAGGGAATCCGACTGCGAGCAGCGGCTCTCCCACCGTTACAGGCTCGCTGCTAATCGGTGCTACTTTATACTCAATGGTGCTGCGAAACCGATCGATCGCCCGATCGGTATCCCCAGCGGTCGGTGCAGGAGGCTGCCACCCGTGACAATTGTGCGATCGCCCCTGTCGAAAGCCACAAAGTGCCAGAAACAGCACCGTATAGATTCGATCGCCCCAGAAGCAGAAGATTGCGCTTAAGGCAGTCTCGACGGCGGGGAAAAAGGCGGCTGCTGCGCCTCGTTCTCCGTGTTTTCCCCTAGTTTATCTCTCACATCAATGTAAGGAATTTTACTGGTTTCATCAAAAGACGGCATCCCGACATATCCTTGGCGCCAAGCCAACAAATTATACAAAGAGCCGATCGGGTCTTGGCCGGGTCTGAGGGTATAAATCAAATTTTGACACAGCCCATTGACTTGATTCGCCGTGCAGATGACGTTCTGGCCGTTCATCTGGCCCGCAGTAATATACTTGAGCACCCGTTGGCGGCGATAGGTTTCGAGGCGTTGACTCACTAATTGACACCGAGTTGCCGGATTGTAGCCAGAACCGGAGAAATAATCCGAAGTCCACTCAATCCAAGGCTCTACGGCACCTTGAGGGTTTTTGTACACCGTCACCGGCGCAGCGGTCGAGGTGCTGCACCAAAATCCACTTTCCCCCGATGCTCGCCGACCGTAACTTGGTTGAGAAGCAACCGTCATGCCGCTGAGGGCGATCGCTGTTGCCACCAAAACTTTTGTCAATAATTGCTGTTTCATGATGTTCTCACTCTTTTTGATGGAATTCGACATAAAAATTCCCAAATGCTGCGATAACACCCTTGAAGCGCCAGTTCATTACAGATCCGCTGACTTCGGAATTATCTTGTTCGCTCCTGGCCCAGAAACCAAGTTTTTTTACGAAAACACTTTGTTGCAGCCGTTAGCCCTGGTTAAAAAACCCGGTTTCTTTGGTCTTGATGCGTAAGTCCTGATATTGTTCGCGACTTGCGCATTCCCTGTAACTGCGCTTTCGGTGCCGTTCAAAAAGCGCTCCGAAGGCGAGCTTAAAATGCGCGCGCAAGTCTGAATTCTGCCGTCATTACTACTAATCCAACTCAGGCTGTCGCAAACCGGAAAGAGGATCTTCACCTCAGACATTGGGATGGCTCGAATTGCAACGGTACATCACAACTACTGACACGGTATTTGATATCACTTTGCGATCGGGGTCGCTAGCTTTATCTGCTGAGATACCGAGACGGCAGGGTTGCGCCAATGAGGAGTAAGCTAATCCGCATTTAAATTGCATAGTCAAATAAATTTTTCCTCTTGTGGGGTGGGCATCCTGCCCGCCCTCAACATACAAATTAAATGCACAACAGCTTATTACTTCCTGTGCCAGATCGATCGAACACGAAAATGAAGGTATTAACCAGAACTCTTAACTTGTTTTCATCTCCGTATTACGGATACCGAGAAATACTTCTAAGTGAGTGTAATCAGGGACTAACTGCTTTCTACCGCCAAAGTTCACCCTCCGTACACTGACGTTTAGTTGAATATTAAAAACTATGAACCGTATCTGCAAACAGTTCGGGTATTTAGCGAGTGGATTAATTCTGATCGGCGCTAGCAGTTGTTCTAGCCCAGATGCAGCTAACTCGGCAGAAAACCAGAACCAACCCCCAGCAAGCACCCGTCAGTTGCGACACCTACAGCTAACGGGAAATCAACTTGATAGTCGATCGAGTCAAGTAGCGCAGCCCTCCAACTCTGTTGCCCCAGTTTTAGGCAGTTCCGCAGTATCAGAGAATACTGTCACCGTTACGGTTTATACCGTAGACAATCTGTGTCAAACTCTCAAGCCGGAAACAGTGACAGGCCCAGACAACCAGTTAATGTCATCGGCCGTTAATGAAGTGTTAAAGCAGCAGATTTTCGATAGTCTAGGTTTAGTTGGTTATCGGCTCAGGATCGATCGCGACCTCGGAATAGCTACCGTGGATCTGCGAGCCTCCGGGACTTCCCGCCAGAAATTGCAAAATCTGTCGAGTTGTCAGATGTTAGGTTTGTTCGGGGGCGTGCGCCAAACTTTAACCAGTTATGCTCCTTGGCAAATCAAAACTGTGCGTTTTACAGAGCTTGGAGAGGATATTTTGAACACCGTTCGAGAATAATCTATTAAAATTATTGAAGATAGGACTTACCCAATTTCCGCTTACAAAAGCGGAGTTCGGAGAATTTAGACCTCTTGCAAAAATAACTAGGACGGGCAAGATGCCCATCCCACAAAAAACATTTTTCCTTGTGGAACGGGCATCTTGCCCGTTCCAAAATTTGATTAAAAGGACTTTTGCAAGAGGTCTTTTGAATAAACATTCACAGCCTTTGATTCTTGTCGATCGCGACTTACGCACAAAAACTCTAGAAACCGGGTTTTTCTAACTAGGGCCGATCGCAAAGCGCGACGTTTTTTCCTAGAAAAACCCGGTTTTTGCGCTTAAGAGTATTGATGTTCCTCAAGTCCTACGACAAACACCACAATTTCTATGACACTACCTGACGGCCCCAAAAACCCCCGCTTCGTGCAGCTAATTCAATGGATTGCCGATCCGCTCACATACATGGATGTATGTGCCAAAAAGTACGGGGAGATTTTCACTACTCGATGGGGCAACCTCCAACCATTTGTGATGATCCACAACCCGCAAGCGATCGAGCAAATGCTCAACAGCAAAGCGCTTCACGCTCCAGGCGATATCAACGGTATTCTCAAACCCTTGCTGGGAGAACAATCCATGATTGTGATCTCAGGAGAAAAGCACAAACGCGACCGACAATTATTGATGCCGCCCTTTCACGGAGAACGGATGCGGAATTACGGCCAACTAATTTGCGATATCGCTGCTGATGTCGCCAGTAAATGGTCGGTCGATCGACCTTTTACGGCCCGCACCGCCATGCAAGAAATCACCATGCGGGTAATCTTGCAGGCTGTCTTCGGCCTGGATGACGGGCCGCGGTTGCAGCAACTGTCCCCGCTGCTGGCTGCGATTATCGATACGATCGGCTCTCCTTTGCGATCGAGTATGCTATTTCTGCCCTGGATGCAGCAAGATTGGGGTTCTTGGAGTCCTTGGGGACGCATGAAACAGCAGCAGCGGAAAATTAACGAACTGATCGATGGCGAAATAGCAGAACGCAGACTGCAACCTGATGCCAACCGCACCGACATTCTCAGCTTAATGATGGCCGCGCGCGACGAAAACGGGCAACCGATGACCAATGAAGAATTGCGCGACGAGTTGATGACGCTGCTGTTTGCAGGCCACGAAACCACAGCAACGGCACTAGCTTGGGCATTTTACTGGATTCACCATTTGCCCTCGGTGCGCCAAAAGCTGCTGCAAGAATTGGACAGTTTGGGGGAAAATCCCGACCCGATGGAGATTTCCCGCTTGCCTTATCTGAGTGCAGTTTGTCAGGAGACGCTGCGAATTTACCCGGTGGGAATGCTGACGTTTCCGCGAGTAGTGCGTCAGCCCGTGGAACTGATGGGACATCAACTCGAACCGGGTACGGTTGTTTTCGGCTCGATTTATTTGACCCACAGACGGGAGGATTTATATCCAGAACCGCTGCAATTTAAACCGGAACGGTTTTTGGAGAGACAATTCTCGCCTTACGAGTATTTGCCTTTTGGAGGCGGCAGCCGCCGCTGTATCGGCTTGGCGCTGGCGCAGTTGGAGATGAAACTGGTGCTGGCAACCATTTTGCGGAATTTCGACCTAGTATTGGTCGAGAAAAAGCCCGTGCAGGCAAAACGCCGAGGGGTGACTTTAGGCCCTGCCGGTGGCGTGCGGATGGCCCTGCTGGGGCGGCGGATGCGGCAGCAGAAGCCTGAACCTGTTGCTAGTGGGGTTTAAAGTTGCAGCGGTTGCAGCGGACGATCGAACTTTCAGCTTTGAGTGCAAACAATTTAGGGAGAAGGTGCGATCGTCCGCGAATGCCACAATTTTTGGTAGCACCCGCTACAGATAAATAGCTAGAATCCTTAACCTGTAACCCTCACCCCCTCTCAATTTTCAAATTTTCAGTCTAAAATATTAGTAGCCTTGCAAACACAGCCTGAAAGCAAAAGTGGGTGATTGCAATAGTCCTCTTGATATTTCAAAAGCCTGCCTGCCATACTTTAAAAACATATGCATACCCTGTTATTCAGCAAGGTCGGAAGCGTGTTGGCATTGCCCGCAATCTTCCGACCTCTTTATTTTTTATGAGGAAGAAGGAAGAGGGAAGAAGGAAGATTTTCCCAATTCTCCCCCTCGGACACTCTCCCTTATTATTGAACTAAAATCCAATAGCAACAAGTTTAAGGAATCACTAAGGAATAATTAATAACAAGTTAAACAATGATGTATTTCTATCGCTCCCTCAATCTTCTGTTTTGAGAAATTCCGAGACCGAGACAGACTTTGGGAGACTCTCGATATCTTGAATTTCGCTTTCGTGGGCAAAAAACTCGACTTCTTTGTCGTCAATCTCGATCTGATAGCTAGCGGTAGCAGTTACAATTCGTCGCTTTTTTTTATCTTCTATTAAAACCCAACACACGACAGGTCTTACCCACCTCTCAACGTGCTGGCTTTGCTTCGTACTCCCAAAGGCATACCAGCCTTTAGCTTCAATAATTTGAAGCACTTTAAAATCGTTATTTGCCATATATATCTCGATCGCGTTAAGTTCACTATTATTCTTAGATAGAACGGCACGCCGGCTTTGCCATGCTAAGCTTTGGGAATTCCAAGCTGTACTTGACAACCAGATTTTTAGTCTGAAAGCAACGGGTTGGCAGAGCATTGTCTGCGTTGTTGCCAGCTAAATTTAGTGCGATGCTTTTGTACTCTCCCACAATTACCGTAAAGTATCTATACCGCATTCTCAAAAATTAGTCTCGCAGTAGCCTCAACAGCAGACAACTCGACCTTAGCTAGCTTCATCTAAGTGGATGCCAACTGCTTCTAACGCCTGGTTGGTGAGAGCGAGCGGCAGACAATGCTGTTCGGACTTTCTGCTGCAATCAACTGTCATTTTTGCCGGATGGGGTAAAACTTGACTAGAGATTACCGCTTTCAATTTTAAGCCTCAGTGCGCCTAATTCCCAATTAATTGTATGGTGTAGTTGATAATTGCCAAACCGTCGATCGCACTAAACTGCCGTGTCTAACTCTTCGATTACCGTCACCGTTAAACTGTTCGCCGCCTTCAGTGAAGCCTACGGCGTTTCGGAACTTACACTAGAATTTCCTCCCGAAACCCCAGTGCTAAGAGTGCTCGAACGTTCGATCGCCCAATATCCTCAATTAGAACAGTGGCGCGATCGCACCCGCTTCGGCCTCAACCTGGAATTTGTCTCCCCCGACACCATCCTCCAAGACGGCGACGAAGTTGTTCTCATCCCCCCCGTCAGCGGTGGGTAGGCGAAGTTGGTTAATCTGAAATGTTGCACCATTCTCAATAAGCTTTTTATGAACAGGCTTTCCGGCCTGTTCCACAATAAAATTCATCTCTTGTGGAACAGGCCGGAAAGCCTGTTCTTGAGAATGGTGCAACATCTCAGTTAATCAAAAATTCGAGGTTTTGTAGTTGTGTTCGATCGCGCGACTGCCCAATTGTTAGCCCAAAAAAGATTTATTAAGTTTTGTAACAATTCCGTCGGCAAATCATCATTGAGCTAGCTCAGGCTCGCGTGCGGGCCTGACAATCTGGATTGAGATCCCGATCCTGAAAACAAGTCAAATCCTTGTGGGGTGGGCGTCCCGCCCGCCCAAATATCAAAGTTAAATACACCACTTTTAAACTCAAAAGTAACTTAAAAATCAATCCCGACTAAAAAAATCGGGTATGGTTGACGGGGGTAAATTGACCGTGCTAATCTTGCAAAAGAATTAGAAAACATCGCAAAACTAGAGAGTTGAGCTATGACCCAGGCGACCAGAACACAATCCACAGCAGCAACCTTCACAGCCCTCAAGTGCAAAGAATGCGGCGAAGAGTACGAACTCCAGGCTAAGCACGTCTGCGATTGCTGTTTTGGCCCGCTAGAAGTCAAGTACGATTACGAAGCTATCCGCCGCACCGTCACCCGCCAAACCATCCAAGCCGGCCCCAACTCGATCTGGCGCTACCGCGAATTTTTACCAGTCGCTACAGATAACGTAATCGATGTCGGCACCGGGATGACTCCTCTAGTAAAATCCCACCGCTTGGCGCGCCGCCTCGGTCTAAAAAATCTTTATATTAAAAACGATGCCGTCAATATGCCCACTCTCAGCTTCAAAGACAGAGTGGTGTCAGTCGCCCTCAGCAGAGCTAGAGAATTGGGTTTCACAACGGTATCCTGTGCCAGCACCGGCAATTTAGCTAACTCCACCGCTGCGATCGCCGCCCACGCCGGACTCGACTGCGTAGTCTTCATCCCCTCCGACTTAGAAGCAGGCAAAGTCCTCGGCACTCTGATTTACAATCCAACTGTCATGGCAGTTCACGGCAACTACGACCAAGTTAACCGCCTCTGTTGCGAAGTCGCCAATACACACGGCTGGGGATTTGTCAATATCAACTTGCGTCCTTACTACTCCGAAGGCTCGAAAACCCTCGGCTACGAAGTTGCAGAACAGCTAGGCTGGCAATTGCCCGATCACATCGTCGCCCCCCTCGCCTCCGGATCTTTGTTCACCAAGATTTACAAAGGCTTTAATGAATTCATCGAAGTCGGTTTAGTGGACGAAAAGAAAGTCCGGTTCAGCGGCGCCCAAGCTGACGGCTGTTCTCCCATCGCCCAAGCATTCCGCGAAGACCGCGATTTCGTCAAACCGGTGAAACCGAATACAATTGCTAAGTCGATCGCGATCGGCAATCCAGCCGACGGTATGTACGCCTTGGAAATCGCCCGCAAAACCAACGGCAATATCGAATCCGTCAGCGACACCGAAATCATCGAAGGCATGAAACTGCTAGCAGAAACCGAAGGCATCTTCACAGAAACCGCAGGCGGCACGACGATTGCAGTCTTAAAGAAACTCGTAGAAGCAGGTAAAATCAACCCCGACGAAACCACCGTCGCCTACATCACCGGCAACGGTTTGAAGACTCAGGAAGCAGTCCAAGGTTACATCGGTGAACCCATCACCCTCGAACCAAAAATAGAAGCCTTCGAGCGCGCCCTAGAACGTGCTCGGACACTCGAACGTTTAGAATGGCAGCAAGTTTCCGTTTAACAGTCATTAGTCATTAGTCATTAGTCATTAGTCATTGGTCATTAGTTATCAAGCTGTTGACTGTTGACTACTGACTGTTGACTGCTGACTGAGGACTAAAGTCATTAGTCATTGGTCATTAGTTATCAAGCTGCTGACTGTTGACTACTGACTTCTGACTGTTGACTACTGACTACTGACTGTTGACTACTGACTAATGACTACTGACTAATGACTACTGACTAATGACTGAGGACTAAAAAAATGACTGTTAAAGTTTTAATTCCCACTCCCCTGCAAAAATTCACCAACAATCAAGCCACAATAGAATGCGGCGGTGGCAACATTTCCGAACTGATTGAATCCCTTGAAACAAATTGTCCCGGAATCAAAAAAAGCCTGTGCGATGAAAAGGGAGAACCCCGCAGATTTCTCAACTTCTACGTCAACAGCGAAGACATTCGCTTTTTGGAAGGTACAGAAACTGCTCTCCAAGATGGTGATGAAGTGAGTATTGTCCCGGCGGTTGCGGGCGGTTAAATTTGCGATCGCAGATTCTATTATGTGGAACTAGAATATACTGCGGAGAGTTATTCAAGTTCGATACAAAATCTAGAAATAAACGCAGATAACTATCTAATTTATCTGCGTTTATTTGCGGTACAATAAATTTCCATTGTTTAGGAGTTAGGACTTACGCATTGACAAAATAACCAAACAGTGCATTGATAAATAATTGTGGTCTACTTTCTAGGTATCGAACAATAGACCTCTTGCAAAAGTCCTTTTAATAAAATTTTGGAACGGGCTCTCCGGCCCGTTCCACAAGAAAAAATGTTTTTTGTGGAACGGGCCGGAGAGCCCGTCCTAGTTATTTTTTGAAAGAGGTCTACTGTTGCATTCTTTTTTTACTGTAGTTTAGACTAAAAATGAGCTCATCTAAAAGTAGCTGCCTTTGAATATAAGGCAAGCTGTTGCTCAAA
>NZ_JAUBWA010000161.1:0-12739 GCF_036702825.1 Microcoleus sp. A003_D6
GCGAGCTTTGAGCGGTGCTTTCTGTCGTTTCAGATTTCTTCTCCCCACAATAAAACCACCCTGCTTTTTAAGGGGGGTTAGGGGGATCGGTCTTAAGTGAACCGTATTGGGTAGTGTGTGACTTTTTATTTTAAATATCCCTGCAACAATTTCCAAGCCATTTGAGTCCCCTCACCTGCGTTTACTTTTTCAAAATCTACATCTTTTCTCAAAACTACCAAACCCACACCTTCTTTGATTTCTATTTTATCAGAATCGCTAACTATTGCTAAAAAAAGATGATTATCTTGTAAAATTTTAATATCGTTTTGGGTCTTTTGGTGAGTAAAAGTTGTGATGAACTCCATTTTGTAATAATTGGTTTTAAGGCAAGTTTCTTCCTCCATTTCTCGCACTGCTGCTTGCTGTGGACTTTCTCCAATGTCCACGCCACCACCAAAAGTAGAAAGCATTCCTTGACTGGCAATACCGGGAATATTATCTCGCAGTTGTGCCCCAATCTGACCGTTGGGGAGCATGAGAAAAATGCGAACTATTGACTGAGGAATATTCATCTTATCGAGGGAATAACAAAACTCAAAAAGTGGCTCTATAGTTTTATAATTTGAATCCAAATTTTCCTAATCCAATTGTACGCCGCAGCAGACAAAGCCAACAATTTATTGACAAAACTTTGCCAAATAGAACCTTCCCTTACCTCAGAAACTTCTTGGATTTCCACGGGCAGCGGCGGCATCCCGACTACTTCATACAGCGGATATTCGCCGCTTTTTCCCGGAATTTCAACTAATACGCGCCGATCGACGATCGCCAATTCCTTGACTTCCTGATAAGTCTCCTCGGAAATCAATAAACTCGTTCCCACTTGCTTGTTAGCAGCCTCGATCCGGCTGGCTAAATTCACCGCATCGCCGATCGCCGTAACTGTCTGATTTTTCGACTCCCCCAGATTCCCCACAACCGCCAAACCGCAGTGAATCCCAATCCCAATCCGCAATCGGTGACGGTATAAAGTCTCAAAATATGGATTGAGTTTATCCAATTCCTCCAGCATTTCCACCCCAGCCCTCACCGCTTGTTCGGCCGCCTTGTCTGAGTTTTCCAACCCAAACAGCGCCATCAAACCGTCGCCCATATAATTATTAATCATCCCGCCATTCCGGTTGATCGCAAAACCCATTTTTTGGAAATAGCGATTTAAAACATAGATTACGTCGTAGGGCAGCAGCGATTCTGCAAAAGGCGTAAATCCTCGAATATCCGCAAACAAAATTGCAATTTTCTTCTCTTGCCCGACAGGAGCATAAATCAACTTTCCGGACATTTCGTCGTTAAATGATTCCAAGTCTTCAGAATCGATCGCCAGCCGCCGCAAAATCACCTTCCCGCCCGCTACCTGCGTCTGACACGCCAGCCTGATTTCCGGCTCTAAACGCAGTTTTTTGGCGAGATCCTCTTCCGCTGAATTGCGGGGCGAGCAAAATTCTAAACCTTCGACAATCAAGACGCGACAAGTCGAACACCGGGCGCTACCGCCGCAGATGTGGGTGTGCGGAATGCCTGCACGCAGGGAAGCTTCCAGAATTATATCGTCGTCGTCTATCTCGATCGTGCGATCGTCCGGCAGATAGTGAATCTGTGGCATATGTGGCGCATCTAGCTAATTAGCGAGGAATCTCGCGGACATCTGTTATTGCAGCGAACCTGTATGCAAACCCGGTTTCTAGGCATTTTTTCTGTATCCCCTGATTTATTAACTATAAGTCGCGATCGGCATTTGCTTCTCCTTGCCTCAGCTCAACCGCCCAACTGACACCAGTTTAAAAAAAGAATGCAACTCTAGGCAATAGTCCAACTCTTAGCCGATCGGTCATTGCCAATTCTCAAATCTATAATGGTATAACTCAGCACTAAAATCGCCATCGCACCGTGAAAACACCCCACTTTAAGCTGTGGAGTTAATCTCAAATCTCAAATCTCAAATCTCAAATTGGCTGACATAATTCTTAATAAAATTGAGTTCGCCCAAAGCCCGATAAATCCGTTATCAAATCCCCTTCAACCGCCATATATTTTGAGGATTTTTCGGAATTTTGCTGTGCAAACCTTACTTGGCAATAGTTTCAGCTTTTTGGCTCTTTAATAACTAGCCAATTTTCGTGAGATAGAATAAGCTGTGTTGCATCTAGATTGCCTATGGTATTAGAGAGGGAGAGGGGGAGAAGGGGAGAGGGGGAGAGGATTTGACGATTTTTAATCGGGATTCGAAATATACAATTTAAATGCACAACAGCTTAGCAGCATCTTTAAAACCAGTAAGCTGTTCTGCATTTAAATTGTTTTTCAAAAAACAATCAAACTCTTGTGGGGAGTAGGGGTTGGGCTTCTAGCCCGCCCCGAATATGCAATTTAAATGCGCGACAGCTTATAACCATGAGTTCATCAACAGCCCTACAAAACATCGAAAACCACATTCCCATCGTGGGAAATATCCATCTCAAAAGTCCGATCGCCTACGGAGCAACCCGCCTCGCAGTCAGTGCAGTTAACACGGTGCAAATGGCAGTAGCAGAGTCTTATATCAGCGGATTAGAAGTCCCGGATTCAGTATTGCGATCGCTTTTTGATACCTGTATGCCCGTCTTTTTTCGGTATTTTCCCTCTCTCCTCGCACCCTACGAATGGGTACTAACAGAAACAAACCACGCAGCCGAAGGCCTGCGGGATTTAATGAAAATTCAGTACGACTTGCCTCAAGCCGTGCTGAATCCTATGTTAGGCGACAGCAAACTCATTTATAGGAAATACAGCATGGGATTGTGGGAAAAAGGAGCAGCCAACCTTGAACAATCGCAAATTCAAATGATTGATGATGCGATCGAGAAGCTAGAGATTCAAGATGGCGACAATATTTTAGACTTTGGCTGCGGTTGGGGTTGCGTTCCCAATTACATTCTTTCCAAATTCCCCAATGTCACCTTTACTGGCATTAACCTCAGCCACCACCAATGCGAGTATATGCGTCAGAAGATGCAAGACCCCGAAAGCTACCTGAGTTCCGGTCGATTTACCCTATATGAAGGCGATTTGAACGACGCCAACTTCGAGACCAAATTCGATAAAATTCTCTCCATCGGAGTTTTTTGTCATGTAGGTAATTTAACGAAGGCTTTCCAAAAGCTCGCCTCTTTCCTGAAGGATAACGGCAAATTTTTCATTCACATCATCACAGTTCGCACTCCCAACAATATATCCAGCGTTTTCACCCACAAATACATTTTCCCCCACGGCCGTTACTGGAAATACGATGCCGTTCCGAGCCACAACAAAGACCTCAAAACCATTAAAAGATGGTATCTCAACGGATACAATTACTCCACAACCTTTGCTAACTGGCTGAAAAACTTTGACGATTCTCAGGCAACAGTCAAAGATTTAGATTACGGCATAGACTATGCCAAATTCCGCCGCATCTGGCGGTTTTACTTGATTTGGTTTGTGGCTAATTTCGCGAGTTGCGACGGTGAATACAATGGCAACGGCCAATATTTAATGGTTCGTGCCTAACTGCTAATCAGTAGACCAAGCTCAAAAAACATAACACCACGAACCCCGACTTTTCAAAGAAGAAGTCGGGGTTCTCAAGTGCGAGCTACTTATCGGGAAAATGAATCCCTTCTATGTCGATTTAGGGCGATCTAGAAGTGTTGCCTTCTTGTGAGGAATTTTTCTGAGTTAAAAAAAATCCGGAATAAGATTATCGATCGGTGAATAAGCTGTTGTGCATTTAAATTGTATATTTCGAGTCCCGATCGAACAATCGTCAAATCCTCTCCCCCGATCCCCATCGGACCCTCTCCCTCTCTAATACCATAGGCAATCTAGATGCAACACAGCTTAAGACCTATATCAAGCATGAGCCTGCACAATACTTTTTAAATTCCATCCTTTATTTGTAGTGATTATCTCTAATATTTTACTACCAAAAAAAGATTGATTTATACAATGGTAGACAATATGAAACCTTCCCTTCCTCAAGACGATCCGAACCAAGAAAAGCGCCGCGATTCCTTGAATCGCCAGCAAAAAGCTTATCAGTTTGACTATGACAGTTTATCACCTTTGGCATTATTAAAAGATGTGCCACCTGTCGAGAATTTTTCGAGCAAGTATATTGCAGAACGGATATTAGCAACATCGGAACTTCCAGCAAATATGCTGGCAGCCGATGCGAGAACTTTTCTCGATCCTCTCGACGAACTCCAAGACTATGAAGATTTCTTTACTCTGCTGCCGCTACCTCAAGTTGCAAAGATATACCAAACCGATCGCTCTTTTGCAGAACAGCGCCTGTCTGGAGCAAATCCGATGGTGCTTCGCCTCTTAGATGCGAGCGATCCTCGCGCACAAGCACTGGCGGGTCTTTCCAGTTTGCACCCATTATTCGATCTCGGCCAAGAGTTGCAGCAAAAAAACATTTACATTGCCGATTACACGGGTACTGACGCACACTATCGCGCGCCTGCAAAAATAGGAGGCGGAACCTATGAAAAAGGCAGAAAATACTTGCCGAAACCGCGGGCTTTTTTCGCTTGGCGGTGGACGGGAATCCGCGATCGCGGTGAAATGACACCTATTGCCATTCAACTAGATCCGACGCCAAATAGCCACGTCTACACCCCATTAGATCCTCCTGTCGATTGGCTGTTTGCGAAACTCTGCGTGCAAGTAGCAGATGCCAATCACCACGAAATGAGCTCGCATTTAGGTCGAACTCATTTGGTGATGGAACCAATCGCGATCGTCACCGCCCGACAGTTAGCCCAAAATCACCCGCTGAGCCTGTTGCTGAAACCGCACTTTCGCTTTATGTTGACCAACAACGAGTTGGCGCGTTCTTATTTGATCGCTCCCGGCGGGCCCGTCGATGAATTGCTAGGCGGCACCTTGGCAGAGACAATAGAAATAAGTAGAGAGGCGTACAGTACGTGGAGTCTCGATGAGTTTGCCTTACCCGCTGAACTGAAAAATCGGGGAATGGATGACCCCAATCAACTGCCTCACTATCCTTACCGAGATGATGGATTGCTGCTGTGGAATGCGATCGAAACCTTTGTATCGGGCTATCTTAAATTCTTTTACCCGACGAATCAGGCGATCGCCCAAGATGTGGAACTGCAAACCTGGGCCCAAGAATTAGCCTCTCAGACAGGCGGTAAAGTCAAAGGAATGCCAGACCGCATCAACACAGTTGAACAATTAATTGAAATTGTCACAACTATAATTTTTACCTGTGGCCCGCAGCATTCAGCCGTCAATTTTCCCCAGTATGACTACATGAGTTTTGCCGCCAATATGCCCTTGGCAGCCTACCGGGACATTCCTAAAATTACTGCTTCTGGTACTCTAGAAGTGATTGCGGAACAGGACATTTTACGGTTGCTTCCTCCGTACAAACGAGCGGCTGACCAACTGCAAGTTATGTTTCTTTTGTCAGCTTATCGATATGACCGTTTGGGTTATTACGATAAATCTTTTCGGGAACTCTACCAGATGAGTTTCGATGAAGTTTTTGAGGGAACGCCGATCGAATTTTTAGCCAGCCAGTTCCAGCAAAATTTGAATATGGCTGAACAGAAGATTGATGCCAACAATCAAAAACGAGTAATCCCTTACTTTTCTCTCAAACCTTCGTTGGTGCTAAATAGCATCAGTATGTAGAATTAAAAATTCAGCACAATATCTCAATGTAGGGTGCACAGTGTGCACCTTACTCTGTATTAGCTAGCCGTTTTTGTATTCTTCAGCGATCGAGCAATTCACGGACATTATACCAGAGGAATCCGTGAAGGTGACTTCATCTTGATAATGCCGGGGTGTTTGCATCAGCAACCGCCAAGCGTCGCCAGCATCGATTAAATTCAGGCGACCGGGATAGTGAATTTTTAACAACTCTTGCACCATCGGATAATAGTCTGAGTTGATGCTGGGGAAAATGTGATGCTCTGTGTGGTAAGAAAAATTTAAGTGCAGCAGGTCAAATATTTTAGGAACCCGCAGCGACATACTATTAATCAGGGGGTCATTAATACTGGTCATCCGACAGCCCATGTGATTGGTGAAGATGTAAAACATTGCGCCTGCATGACCCACGGCGATCGGCAAAAAGTAAGCGAGCGCTATTTTGAGCGGATGAAAATTTAGGTAGAACAAAATGCTGGCATGAATTCCTAAAATTCCCACACATTCAAATGCGATCGTCAATCTATCTTTAGGACTAACTGTAAAGGCAGCCGGTACGTAATCGACAGATTTATCGTTAAAGAATAGTACCGAGGTGAGATTGCGGAAATTATGCACTAACCACGATCCAGCCATCCCGACAATTAACCACAGCGGATTGACTTCCACCGAGGGTACAAACAGATTTTGAATCCATTTTCCCCAAGTATCCGGCTGCTGGTAAAGATAGTTGCGATCGGGGTCTGCTAAGGAATTGGTGTTATTGTGGTGTACTAGGTTGTGCAGATTTTTCCACTGAGTAGGCGGCATGAACAGCATACTTAGTCCCAAAAAGGCGATCGGATAAGTGAGGCGCGACTTTTTCTGAACGCTACCGTGCATCAAATCGTGGGAGCTAAATAGCAAAACTATGATACTATTGCCCATGATGAGGGCTAGAGGTAAGTAAAGCCATAAAAGATAGACAGGCCAGCGATCGAGATTAGCCGCAATTCCCCATCCCAGCAATAAAATGCCCACATTAATTAGCAGTATCGCTAACTTGCTTGAATTGGGTTCAAAGGCATCTGATGGCAGCAGCGGACGCAATTTCTTAACATATACCGAGTGGTGAATTAGCGTTTCTTCGTCTAAATTCGGTGTTACAGTATTGTCTAGAGTATTGAGTGTTTTTTCTGATTTCATATTGCCAGTAAGAGTATTTTGATGTCACTGAATAACTTTCTACAGTTAATTATATCCGGTTTTGAACGAGTTTAATATTTAGGACAAATCAGTCATATCAAATCCGGTGGCATCGGAATTAATATTATCCACAGTCAGGACACGGCGTGCCGTTTCCCTACAATTAATCGGGCGATAGTTACATATCGGGCGAGCGCTCATGATTATTTTGGGGTAGGGAAACGGCACTGCGCCGTGTCCGACCTTGGTTGTTTGCGTGTCTTTAAAAATTGCTCAAACAGAGTTTTATAAATAACTATTAATGGCTGACGCATCGATAATACGCACTTTTAACTTGACTCTAATCGCAATTACAAAATAACATTAAAAAAGCCCGTTTCCCTGAACAATTTCTTTAATTGTAGTCAGCGTATCTAACCCAATCAATCCTCGACGATAACCTTTTTGATTGGACATTCCCAAAAATATCGCATCTCCCCGATTTTGATAGCGCCAAAACCGAGGCGAGGCATTAATAAAAGTAGACGCGCTGTTAACATCCAGAGCAAATTGGCGGCTTTCTAAGTAAGATTCAGTGGCGATGCAGTCAGCGTGGCCGCTGCTGTAGCGATTGATCCAGCCGATCGCAATTTCCAAGCTATCAACAACTTTAAACGCTATGGTTTTGTTTAAATACGGTTGAGTCCACTCGTAGGGTTCCGCCAGCTTCAATTCTGGGAAATCTGCCACGAGTTCGGCGTCTCCGCTAATTTGAAAGCCTTTTTCTTTTAAACTGTTCCACAGCCTAACTAAGGAAGATGGCTTTTGGTTGCGATCGATCAACACTTTCTCGATCGCATTCACCTGATCGGGCACGCTTTGATGGCTGTCCAAAATCATCCACCTCGCCATCTCCAAACTACCAGTAGGCGACCAATAAAGGTAACAATTCCCCATTGCCGATCGCAATACCGGTGCTGTGCACAGCCTTACCACCTGCTGCACCAAACTCGGTCTGCCGTAGGGAATAATTAAATTGAGATATTGGTCTTGAGTCACTAAATCCCGGATGGAAGCGCCCCGATCGGGCGGCAGTACCTGCAAACATCCTGACGGCAAACCGACATCATCGATCGCCGAATGTAAAGCTTCTCCAATTACAGCATTAGTTTGCCAGCTTTCGCTACCGCCTTTGAGAATCAAACTGTTAGCGCTTTTGAGACACAAACCCGCTGCTATCGCCCCCAACTCGGGAAACGCCTCATAAATTAGGGCGATCGCCCCCAGCGGTAGCGACTGACAGTATACTTGACAGCGATCGACCTGATAAGAAGCATTGATCACCCTGCCGATCGGATCTGGCATTTCTCCCAATCGCTGAAGAATTTGCACAGTTGTCTTGATCCGTTCCGGCGTCAGCTTCAGCCACTCCACAATCAACTCAGGAATCGCCATGTCGCGACTCGCTTCTAGATCCAGAGTATTTGCTTCTAAAATGTCATTTTGCCGGCGTTTCAGCGCCTGCGCCATCGCCTGCAAACCAGCAGCGCGATCCGTGCTCTTTGTCGCCGCCAACTCCAAAGAAGCAAGATTTGCGCGACGGGCGACATTTGCCCCATCAGATGAATGGCTAAAATCCTCTATTATCATCTAACTAACGCCTGTAAGCCAGCCATACCATCAGCGCCGGCAGCATTGCTAGCAGCACTGCCACCATTGCCCACAGAATAACATTCGGGCCCGACGAGTGCAGCGCCAGGGGCAACCAAATCACTAGCGGCACCAAAATCATCCCCAAGGCCATTGGCAAATAGTGGGCCTTCAAACCCGGATGCGCTCTGTTCCACTGTTGCCCCGTCCATCGCCAAGCCTGCTTGTAAGGATAGTTCGTTGATAGTTGCTCGATGACGTGTCCGCTTTCGTCCAATACAAATATTTGCTGACAGCGGTTGCAGCCAAAGGCTTCTGTCAGCGTTATGGGCACGAGACGACCCCGGCGCCGGCAAGGGCACGGGTACTCATCGTTTAAGTCAATCTTTGGAGCTTTTTGGGATGGCACGAGCGACCGGATAAAAAAAGCGTTTTTGCAAAAATAATCCTTAACATATCCACTCTTATTCAAACTTGTCAATTCTGCCCGATGAGGGTTTTTACTGCCTGTTCCGAGCGATCGCCCGATCGGCAATTTTGACTTGCAAGTTCTGCACTCAAGTTTACCACTAACTTAGGTATTTTCAACCACCGTTAGGAGTATACCGAAAACTTTCTCGATCTACTTTCCGGTTCTCTTGATTTTTTAAAGCGGGTGACGCGATTCGAACGCGCGACATTCACCTTGGCAAGGTGACGCTCTACCACTGAGCCACACCCGCATTTTCTGCGGTCTTAACTATACTGTCTTAATTTTCGGAATTTGTCAAGTCTTTTTTGTAAGTTTTTTTCACAAAGCCTGTAAAAGCGCCCCAACACCACTCTGGGCATGAAATTGCAGCATCCCGATTGTTAACAAAATCAGTAATTGCAGCGCATTTGACCGTCATCCGCCAAATGCAAAGCTACAATCAAGCTGCAATTGTGGGAGAACACTGCCATGTCAGACTTAAATCGCGGAATCATGAAATTCAAAGGAGCTGACAGCCCGATCGCGATCGCCATTTCGGCGATTGTCATTGCTGGCGGAATCGGCTTCCTGATCTGGTGGGCGCTGCAATCAGCCTACACCTTCAGCTAACAGACTGCTCAAACCTAAAAATTAGAAAGCATTGCTCAGAAGGCAGAATTTAAGAAAAATTCTGTCTTTTGCATTTTTTTTGCCCTTAGTCTTGAATTTATTGCCTCTGAATGCCGATTTCCATAAATCATCCGATCGGGCGACTCAATAGAACGATCCCAAAGCGCTCCCCGACAGACTACTTTTGTAGTACACTTGTAAGCAAAGCGCCATGAGCGCGCAGTTTCAAATCCAAGTGTTTGCAAGGGTTGTATCTCAACACAAATTTATGGCAAGTTTTCAGGACATTTTCCAATACTACAGTCGCTACTGGAAAATCTCAGTTTACAGCATAGGCGCATCCAGCGTTTTGGCACTAGCCGATTTGCTTGTTCCCTACGCGATCGGTCAAATATTAAACGTATTGTCGGGTCAACCTACAGATACTGTTACCCAAAAACTCATAACAGCGATCGCCTCTGTTACCCAGCACTCACCCAACAAAATATTATCGCTATCCGTCTTGCTGGGCATGATTTTTCTGGTAACAGTCGCCAAAGCGCCGATACAGCCTTGGGTGGGAAATTGGTTCCACTGGGTGATACCGTTGAGGGCGAGGCGCGATCGAATGAGAGGTGCGATCGGCAAAATCCTCACCTTACCCCTAGAATTCTACGACGAAAACAACGCCGGACGGATTGCCAGCCGTATCGCCAAAGGTATCGCCAACCATACTTGGACATATCCAGAAATTGCCGGCGAATTCATCCCCGAAGTCGTACGCTTAATCGGCATTTTTGCCGTTATCTGGTTAATTGAGTGGCGGATTGGCTTATTAATTTTGGTTTCATTCCTATTTATCCTCAGTTTCACCCTCAAAAGGCTGCAAGAGGTGACTGCGCGAGAAGAAATTCTGGATGAATACATCGAAGATACCGAAAGCCGCAACTCGGAAATTATTACCAACATCAAAACAGTCAAAGCTTTTGCGACAGAAAGCGATGAACTCAAAAGGCAAACCACCAGACTCGATCGCGAATTAAAAGTCGTGATCGACCGCATTCACAAAGGATACGTCACCCTGGGAACATACCAGCAGACGATCGTCCAGTTGTGTTTATTTTCTGTTCTTGGTTTTAGCCTAGCAGCCACGGTTGCAGGCAAAATTTCCCTCGGCTATTTTGTTACCGTTTACACCCTGGCAAGTATGGCATATTCCCAACTGCGTCCGATTAGCATTATCGCCGAATCATTTGCCCGCCGCTATTCTTCGATGATCCGGTTCCACGAGTTTATGCAAATCCCAGACGGTGTTGATGCGGTAAATTTAACAACACAAAATGCTGCTTCCGCGTCGCCTTATAAATTTAGCGGCAAAATTGAGTTTTGCGGGCTGACATTTGGGTACGATCGCCAAAAGCCTGTTTTGCAGGATATCAATTTATTGATTCATCCCCGTCAAACTGTAGCATTAGTCGGGCGATCGGGTTCCGGGAAATCAACATTAGTTAAACTGCTGTTCCGATATTTTGAACCAAACAGCGGCCGCATTCTGATCGACGGCGACGACATTTCCAGCTTAGACGTGACTGGCTACCGCAAGCGTTTAGCCATTGTTCACCAGGAAGTAGATGTATTTAACGGTACTCTGCTGGATAATTTGACTTACGGAAATCCCAAAGCAACTTTTGACCAAGTTGAGGATGCTTGCCGCATCGCCCGAGTAGACGAGTTTGTGAGCTTGTTGCCTCAAGGTTACTATACCGTTGTCGGGGAGCGGGGAATGCGCTTGTCGGGAGGTCAGCGGCAGCGATTGGGAATTGCCAGGGCTCTGTTGGTGGAGCCGGACGTGTTAATTTTTGATGAGGCTACTTCTAGTTTGGATTATGAGTCGGAGCGATCGATCCAGCTAGCCATGCAAAATATTCTCGGTACGCGCACCACCATAATTATTGCCCACAGACTGAGTACAATTCGCGAAGCCGATGCGATCGTCGTGCTCGACGGCGGTAGAATCGTCGAAGTTGGCAGCCACGACGAACTCTTGAGCCAACAAGGCATTTACCGCCGCCTGCACTCCCTGCAAGAAACCGGGGAATTAGTCAATTAGTCAGTTGTCAGTTGTCTGTTGACTGTTGACTGTTGACTGTTAACTGTTGACTGTTGACTGTTGTCAAGAGTTACCCATTCCCGATGCCCCACAATACGGTTCACTTAAGACAGATCCCCCCTAACCCCCCTTCCCAAGCAGGGTGGATTAATTGTGGGGAGAAGAAATCTGAAACGACAGAAAGCACCACTCAAAGCTCGCGTCTGGGACGCAACTGTTATATTAATAAAGGTACGTAGTTGGGCTTTAGCCCTCTTTCTATATACGTCTCAAGAGGGCTAAAGCCCAACTACGTACCTATTTCTAGGATGACAATTAATCCACCCTGCCGGCGCCCCCCTTCCCAAGGGGACAAGAATGCCCTCAAAGTCAACCCCTACTCCCCTTCTTAAGGGGGATGCGAGGGGGATCTCCGGGGTATAAATAGTGTTAAGCGAACCGTATTGCAATGCCCCATTCCCAATGCCCCATTCCCGATGCCCTATTCCCGATGCCCTATTCCCGATGCCCGACCCTGATTTAACTTATATATTCACTACTTTGGATTAGAGTTTTAAATATAATGTTGCAAAAAAAGAAGAAGCTGCTAGGATGTATAACTGTGGGTACAAATGGGTCGGTGCCCGAGCGGTTAATGGGGGCGGACTGTAAATCCGCTGGCTACGCCTACGCTGGTTCAAATCCAGCCCGGCCCACCACAATTTACATAAAAGTTAAAAATTAAAAATTAAAAGTTAAAAAATTTAATTTAACATTTTTAATCTTTTACGCCCGTGTAACTCAGGGGTAGAGTACCTCCTTGGTAAGGAGGAAGTCGCGAGTTCAAATCTCGCCACGGGCTTGTACTAAATCATGCAACACAAAAGAATCTGGGCGGTTGAAGTGCTTCTTCAACCGCCAATCCTATTTTTGAGCCTATTTTTTAATAGTCGCTTGCAACCCACATTCCGCAGATGTGGCTCGGATTTTCTTATCAGTTGTGAAAAGTGGGAGTCCAAAATTTTTTTCGTTTA
>NZ_JAUBWA010000162.1:0-12670 GCF_036702825.1 Microcoleus sp. A003_D6
GTTAAAACTATTTATTCCTCGGAGATCCCCCTAAATCCCCCTTAAGAAGGGGGACTTTGAGTAAGTTCTTGTCCCCCCCTTTTTAAGGGGGGTTAGGGGGGATCGAGCTTAACTGAACCGTATTGCGATATCCTAGGGTGCGCGGCTTAAAAATTACTTAACATTGGGCTTAAATCTTCACTCGCCACCCAGGTTACACAAATCTCAAATTAAGCTTTGGGAGCGGGATCGGCAATGTATTGGAAAGTCGGTTCCGAGTTCCAAGGCCCGCGTTCATCCTTGCCATTTGTGGACAAGTTAAAGTAGAGATCCACAGTGGAATCGGGCGGAATATTGCCGAACATCGGATCGGTGAGTTTACCCAGCGATTCCAGAGCTTTCATGAACATTTGAGTGTGAGAAATTTCGCGAGTCAGGAGAAAGTGCAGGGTCTTTTTAGTTCCCATATCCGGTGCTAGTTTAATCAATTCTTCGTAGGTTTGGCGAGCTCCTGCTTCGGCAGCGATATCAGCGCGCAAATCGCGCACCACCTCCCCGCCTTCGTTGATATAAGCTGCCGTCCAAGCTTGACCTTGGCTGTCCAACAAGTGTGGGCCTACGCCGCGCACCGCAAACAAAGTGCTTTTGTAAGCTTCTGTTTGGTCAGAGTTTTTGGTGTGCATTTCGATGAGTTGGCCCACCATTTCTAAGTGGCTGAATTCTTCTATTGCAATATCTTGGAGCATATCCTTAATCCCTGCATCTTCACAGTGAAAGGACTGCACCCAGTATTGCAGAGCTGCTGTCAGTTCTCCGGTTGCTCCGCCAAACTGTTCTAGCAGCAATTGGGCAAAACGGGGGTTGGGTTCATCTACCGTCACCGCAGCCATTAATTGTTTTTTGTGAAAAAACATGGATCGATACCTCTTTTAATTCTATTGTTACAGTCTGAGGATTGCAGACTTGTAGCTGTGTTCACCTTCACAATCCATTGTGCGACAAGCGATCGCACCGAACCTCGGTCGCTGGTTACATCTAACGACACAAATTTCTCTGCTTTCAGGTAGAGTTTAAACTTAAAATTTTAGTTAGTTAATCGGTATAAACATTACGATTTAGGATCGCTATTATTGTCGCATTCGGTTAATTTTGCTGACAGGGCATCGAGGTGTCGCAGCCACTGAATGCCGCCAACCCAACTGCGAGAGGGGAGGTGTCCTATCGGTGCTTGCTGAGTAAATTTAATTTGTCCTAAAGCAGTAGCAGAGTTGTATGTCGGCCAGTTTACCCGATCGCAAAATATGATAGAATCTTCCTTAACGCTAGCTCATATCTATTTTAGATTTTGGATTTTAGATTTTAGATTGCGGACAAGAATTTTTTTTAAGGAACCGCGAAGACGCAAAGGGCGCGAAGGAAGAGAGAAGAGAGAGAAGAGAGAGGGTTGACAAATGATGCAGGGAGGGATCTGAGGCTATTTTAATGCGATGGCGCGCATCAGGAGGCTGCCAGAGCTGCAACAGGTCGGGCCGCGCGACTGCTCAGGAAGCGAGATAATTGCCGTTGGCGAAGCCCTCGAAGAGGCTCGCGCGGAGGAGCAAAATTGTGCTAAATTCTTACTGTACCTGGAATTTGAGGCACAATCGATGCGATCGGTTCAGAGACGCTGAAAAATATTTTGAATTTTTTTTTGCTTGACCCCTAGACTTTTGCTGGAATATAGTGCTATAGTTAGAAACGTTATGGCGAGTGTAGCCAAGTGGTTAAGGCAGTGGTTTGTGGTACCACCATTCGTGGGTTCAATTCCCATCATTCGCCCTTTTAATTTTATTGTGCAGATGCGTGTTGGGTCTGCATCAGCAGACGGCGGTTGAAACCGCTTCTACACAAACAATGTCCGCCTCCGCGGACTGAAGAAGATAACCTGATTTTGATCCCCCGGTCTTCGTCTTCAACCCGCGGAGGCGGGTTTCGTCTGTGTAGACGCGGTTTCTAACCGCCCGGTTTCAACCGCCCGGTCTTCTTAACCGGTGTACGATGCACACCATACAAATTCAATCGGTGCGCGGTGCACACCCTACGAGCCTATGTGCTAATCTAAAATCCAATCAAAAATCAAAAATCTAAAATCAGAAATCAAAATATGCCATCTTTAGTAGCAGAAGATTGGGGATATAAATTTAGCGGCGATCGCACAATTAATAAGTTTATTCGCGATATAGAAGGAGAAGCTGCTGTAGCGAAATATTGCGATTGGGAATGCAGAGATCGTGCGGAACTTCTGATGTCGGAGATAGCCGGCGAATCCCACAGTCTTTTCTATGTGCGCCGCCAAAAGATAAATGAAAGATTTTCGGAAGAGGAAATCTGGGAGTTGATTCTTGCTACGGATGGAGATGATTTTGAATTACCTCAATTGCTGCAAAAAGCCGATCGCACTTTGCGTTTACTAGCAACTGTACGCTGCGAAGATGGAATCGGCGGCTTGAAACTGCTGGATGCAGGTTTGGTGGCGGTTCCCAGAGGGAGAAAAGATGGGTATGGTTTGCCGGTTCAGTTGCGGCTTTTGCCTAAAAGTCGCTCGCCAATTCCTGTAAAGTCGATCGCCCGCGTCCAAGAAATGCCTTTTTGGGACGACAGACACATACCGACTACCGAACAGCTTAAAGTTTGGCATACTTTTTTAAATGTTGAAAAACGCATCGCGGAAGCGCGTCAATTTTGCGTGCCTTTTCGCGGTCACAATTACGGTTCAGGCTTAAAAATCGTCACTTTTGAAATTGATCGCAATTGTGCAACTCTTGACGGCTACGAGGAAAATTCCTTAGAATTGAGCGACTTTCGCGAAAGGCTGAAAAAGGCGAGAAATGAAGAAATTATCCTGTTTGATTCGCCGCCCGGAAGCAGAAGCAGTCGAGATGGCGAGACGTTGGGTAGCATCGCCGAAATTGACTTTGAACATGGTAAATTACGCATTAAGTTAGATTTTGATTTGGGCGATCGCATGGCGGGCGGCAGATATCAACTGCCCAAACAAGGATTCTTGTATTTTGAGGCTGCGGGCGATATCAGTCAAATCGAACGCAAGAAAAAAGCTTTAAAAATGCTGACAGATGGCCGCGCTCAAAATCCCTATTTGAGCGAATTTTTATTCGACTCTTCTCAAGCGAGAATACCCGACAAATTAATTAAATTGGATAGGGAAAAGTTATTAAATCCCAATGCTAATGACGACCAACTTGCAGCCGTAGAAACCGTGCTTTCGGCGCGGGATTTGATTTTGATTCAAGGGCCGCCGGGAACGGGAAAAACGACTGTGATTGCGGAAATTTGCTATCAAATTGCCCGTCAGGGCGGCAAAACTCTAATTGCTTCCCAAGCTAATTTGGCTGTAGACAATGCTTTGAGTCGGTTAGTTCACAATCCGGCGATTCGGGCTTTGCGGAAGGGAAAAGCTCATAAGGTGCAGGAAGAAGGGCAGCCGTTTTTGGAGGAAAACGCGATCGGCACTTGGCTGCAAAATACGGCGGCTGACTGCGAACAAAAGCTCTCGCAGCGCCAGACTAATGTCAAGTCTTTGCGGCTGTTGCTGGCAGAATCAGACAGATTTACAGCTTATTTTACGGCTGAAAAAGCTTTTTTCAACGAACTAAAACACTTGCACGAGAGTCAGGCAAGTTTTGAGGAAAAGTGGAAGGAACAAGCAACCGCTTGTGAACGGATTTTAACCGAAAAAAGCGAGATTGAATCTGTTGTTTCTGGGCTAGAAAATCTGCTAGATGCGCCGAATGTTAACTGGGAATCTCCAGAAGTTGCTGAGTTTATGCCACGGCTAAAACCTTATTCAGAAGGCAATGTTTTAGTAGAAAACTTTATGGCAAATGTGCGGATATGCGCCAGCAATGCTACTCAATTAGGCTTCGATCGCCCTGCTTGCGGATCGTTTGGGATTGCGGTTTGGCTGCGGGAAACTGTAGCAGCGCAATTGTCGGAATTTAAGGCGGCATTCGATCGCGCTGATGATGTTTGTCACGCTATGTCAACGGTTGCGGAGGCTTTGCGGGTGTCGCGGCAGATGTCTGATGCTGTGAATCAACTCGAGTTGGGCGATCGGCAAAATCAGACACACCGCCACAATCTCGAACAGAAAATCAAGAATTTGGAACTGCGAAAAGCGGAAATTGCAGCCGTTGTCGTCGCCGTTGCACAGTGGATCGAGACAGCAGATACGGGACTCTATGAAGTCGTGAAAACTTGCTGGGAAACGGGCGCAATCCTGACCGATGATATGGTAGAATTGCCCGCAGGATTGCTGAAAATTGCCCGATCGCTCAAATTGCCGATCGTGCCACCCAAATGCAAAATTAATTTACCCGATTTGGATCGGTTGCAAAAGGCGATATCTCACGAAGAAAGCGCAGGTTTTAAGGACATACAAGGGCAACAGTTCCGGTTTAGCGAGTTTCTGCACCTAAATTTGAACCAAACGCCGATCGTGCTCGCTGCGGGCGATCGTACGCAGTGGCAACAACTAGCCAAAGACTTCGCCAGCTATTCCCAAGTCAGCCAAAGTCAGCGCAAATTTATCATCGAAAAAGCCGCCACTTTTTTAGGTAGCATTCAACAATTTTACAGTGAATCCTTGCAGCCAAATCAGATTCAGGCTACCTTCGATCGCCTAGTCAAAGAATTGCTGCACAGCATCCTCGCAAATGCGCGTCAGTGCGTGGTTCCCCTGAAAACCGAAACCGAACAGCAACTTATCAAACAGCAGCAGTTATTAGATAAAATCGGTCAAACCGTGAACCAGCAGCAAATATCCGCCGCTAAACTTCAGGTAGAAACAGCGCAGCAACAGGCGAACTTAAAAATTAGCGAAGTTACCAATCTATTGCAAGCAATTGTCCGACAGCAAAATGTACCTGAAAAAATGCGGATTTTAGCCGAACAATATCTCGCCCAAAAATCGAATATTTGGGAGCAACCGCAGCATTTTGTCAAGCAAGTTGAGGCATGGAAAACCAGCGCGATTGTGCTTGAGAAATCGATTGCTGACTTAGACCCTTTCGACATTTTGGAGAGGATAAAAAACACTCTTGACGAGCATTTATCTCCGCTGCAAACTGCCGCCGCAACTTCGCAGCAGCAACTCGCAGAACTTCAAACTGAATTGAGCGAAATTACCGCTAAACTGCAACAGCAGCAACCGACAGCAGCATTACTTGTTGAGAGGAATTGGTGGGAGTCAACCTGGCCAAAAATCCCGGAACAATATCGGCCAGAAGTTCCGAGTACAGGATTGTTCAGCAGCGAGTTTTTAAGCAAAATCAAGCGTTTATTCAAAACTTGGCAGCGGAAGTTAGAACAAGAAGAAACCGCCCTAAATCGTTCTCAAAAATTGGTGACTGATTGGATTCAAAAACTCCGCAATCCATCTGAAAAAGACCGCAACGATTTAAAGCAAATTTATATTGACAATGCCAACGTGATCGGCATAACTTGCGTGCAAGCTGCTAGCTTTGATTTTAGTAAAAACTTTCCCAGCTTTGATGCAGTCATCATTGACGAAGTTAGCAAATGCACTCCGCCAGAGTTATTGATTCCCGCTTTGAAAGGCAGAAAGTTAGTATTAGTGGGCGATCACAGGCAATTGCCGCCGATGTTCAATCAAAGTACGATCGACGATATCGCCGAAGACATCGGCTGTACCGGAGACGAACTTAGCTTCATAAAAGAATCGCTGTTCAAAGTTTTGTTTGAAAATGCCAGCGACAGCATCAAAAAAATGCTGACAACTCAATACCGAATGCACCCGCAAATTATGGGCGCAATCAATCAGTTTTACCAGCAAAAGCTCAACTGCGGCATTCAGGAAGCAGACACCAAACGCGCCCACAACCTCGCAGGTAGAATCATTCAAGAAAACAATCATATCCTGTGGGTGAAAACGCCTGTGGGACAAGGGTTTGAGGAGGAAAAACAGGGTACTTCGCGGTTGAATGTCAGGGAGATTGACGCGATCGAGCGTTTGTGCGAACAAATGGAGACAGCTTGGCGGCCCAAAGTTGCAGAGGGTGAACTGCCCAAAGAAATAGGGATTATCACTTTTTACGGCGCTCAATTGAATGCAATTAAAGACAGAATCGAACCAGAAAGATTTCCGTCTTTGAGCATCCGCACTGGTACGGTTGACATATTTCAAGGCATGGAAAGACCTGTAATTATTGTCAGCACGGTGTGCAATAATGTTAGGGGCGATATCGGATTTGCTAAGGAACCGGAACGGGTGAATGTGGCATTTTCCCGCGCTCAAGAATTGCTGGTAGTTGTCGGCTGTCACGATTTATTTACCCAACAAACAGGTACTGTCGGAAAAATGTATCAGGAAGTTTCAAAAACGGTGCGTCACTGCGGAGGTTTTGTAGATGTTTCTAGCGTCCTCAACTAAAGAAATTGACTCGAATTTAAGTTCGCTAGCGGCACAAATTGAGCAGCAAAATCCGGGTTTGTCTGTGTTGGCGGCGCGTCAATTCCGCTTTGCAATCCGCCAAACTCCGCTGGAGGTGGCGGTTAGCGAACCCCGCGAGTTTAATGTGTTGGAAGAGTTTATTTTGCGGGCTGGCGTTGAGTTTGAACCCGCGCCAACTTTGAAGGAATTGGCGGATTTGCTGGGGTTGGATGAGATTTTTGTGAAGACGGCGGCGGCGACTTTGGCTAGTTTGGAAAGCTTGGAGGTGGCTAATAATGGCAAAATTGCGATCGCGCCTCTAGGCAAAGATTTTTTCGAGAAAGGTGCGGTTAGTCGATCGCAAATTCAATCAATTTACGCCATTTCCGATCCTTTAAATCAAACTCTTACCTTTAAATTCGATGCTTTAGCCGCAGAATCGGTCAACTTACCAGATTTAGCAGATTTAGTATCGCTCGAACATAAAATTTCCGACCTTGCGGATTTAACGATAGCAGAAATCCAGCCGTTAATTCAAGCTTCCGGTTTAGGAATTCACGTCCCCGAAAACGGCAAAATCGTGTCTGAGTGCGATGTCGTCGGCGACGATTTGGAGATTTGGCAAACAGTATCGATTTTTGTGTTGCTGGATGCGATCGAAAATAAAACTACTATTCAAGCCAGACAGGGAAAGCAAATATTAGAAACAGCATCAAACTTTTTAAACGAACTAGAATCGCAACAAAAACTTGCCTTAAATGACTTGTGCAAATTACCAGAAGATGTCATCTCGCAAGAGCCAGAAATTATCCCCACTCCCAAAACTCGGAAACCAACATCTAAGAAGAAACGCAAGGAAACAGAGCCAGGAAACAAGTAATATGAGGACTCAATTCCTCACGAAGAACTGGTTTCTAGTGCGAACTGAAGTCCGCATTAGCTAAAAATCATTGAGAAATTTAGTCTTTCAGAGATTGACAATATATTGTGATTTCGCTATAATTTGTAGTTGTATGCGATCGTGCTGAGATTAAATTTGTGTCCGCCAAAGATACCTTCCACGAATCCGTAAAGAGAGCCCTTGAAAAAGAACAGTGGGTGATTACTGCCGATCCACTAAAGTTTAAGTTTGGCAATATTAAATTTCAGGTCGATTTGGGAGCAGAAAGGTTAGTCGCAGCGGAGCGAGGAGGGGAGAAAATTGCAGTCGAAATCAAAAGCTTCCTTAATCCCTCTGTGATTACAGACTTTTATGCTGCATTGGGACAATTTCTCAGTTATCGGCTAGGGCTGGCATCTGTTGAACCCAATCGGAAATTGTACTTGGCAGTACCAATTGACGTGTATAGAACATTTTTTCAGTCTGAATTTACTCAAGCTGCGGTACAACAGTATCAGGTATTGCTAATCGTATACGATTCAAAAAATGAGGTAATTGTGCAATGGACAAACTAGCTCAATATCGTCAGTACGTTCAGGCATTAATGAGCCGTTATGCCGAAGATGATGTTTCCGATGATGAAGTCGAAGTGCAACTTATCTGCGACACAGAACGAGATCATTATCAGTGGATGAACGTCGGCTGGGAACACCTTAACCGGATTTATCAAACCATAATTCACATTGACATCAAAGATGGAAAAATCTGGCTTCAGCAAAATTTGACCGAGGAAAATCCTGCGGAGGAATTAGTTGCAATGGGAGTACCGAGAGAGGATATTATTTTGGGATTGCAACCGCCATACAAACGACCGTATACTGATTACGGTGTAGCCTAATATAGGTTTGTAGTGAGGACTTTAGCTGTAGGGTGCGTCAGTCTTCAGGTGACAACGAAAAATTCCGATTTTTCTAACTGACGCACCTGACTAATATAGGTTCGTAGTGAGGACTTTAGCTGTAGGGTGCGTCAGTCTTCAGGTGACACCGAAAAATTCCGATTTTTCTAACTGACGCACCTGACTAAGCTGTTCTGCATTTAAATTGTCTGTCAAAAAACAATCAAACTCTTGTGGGGTGGGCTTCTAGCCCGCCCCGAATATGCAATTTAAATGCGCGACAGCTTATCAGGTGCGTCAGTCTTAAGATTACTAAAAAAATTTAGGGTTCCAACTGACGCACCCTACGATAATCCTACTGAGCCTTAACGCATTTCAGCATCCGCAAAGTAGCTGTAGGGTGCGTCAGTCTTCAGGTGACAACGAAAAATTCCGATTTTTCTAACTGACGCACCTGACTAATATAGGTTCGTAGTGAGGACTTTAGCTGTAGGGTGCGTCAGTCTTCAGGTGACAACGAAAAATTCCGATTTTTCTAACTGACGCACCTGACTAATATAGGTTCGTAGTGAGGACTTTAGCTGTAGGGTGCGTCAGTCTTCAGGTGACAACGAAAAATTCCGATTTTTCTAACTGACGCACCTGACTATCAGGTGCGTCAGTCTTAAGATTACTAAAAAAATTTAGGGTTTCCAACTGACGCACCCTACGATAATCCTACTGAGCCTTAACGCATTTCAGCATCCGCAAAGTAGCCGCCGCCGCGTAATTGCGCTTTGCAGAATCATCGGGAGCAAACCGATTGCCAATTTCGTTAAGAGACGAAGCAACAGAACAATAAGCAGACATTTGAGTAATAATAGAAGCAGCCCAATGATTCTGAGTATCTGAAAAAGTTTTAGAAGGCTCTTTAGCAACTAAATTCGGCTGCATTCCCCGCGCCGACAAACCAAATTCCGCCGCTCGACGGAGCACCGCCATCAATTCAGCGCGAGTGACTGGCTGCGTAGGTTTAAAAGTTCCATCTTTATAACCGCTGACTATCTTGTTGTCCCGCGCAAATTGAACTTTTCCCGCACTCCACCGCGAGCTATCAACATCGCTGTAGGGACGGATAGAAACACTGCTAGGAAATGTTATATTAGCACCTTGTATTCCTTTCAAAGATTCCAATACTAAAGATACCAATTGCTCTCTAGTAACAGCAAGTTGCGGTCTAAAAGTATTATCTTGAGAAAACCCGGCGACAAACCCAAGGCGCACAGCTTCTTTAATTTCGGAAGCGTAGATATCGGTAGCAATATCTCCGAATGTATTTCCGCCGGTATTTCCGCCGGTATTTCCGCCGGTATTGCCTCCGGTATTGCCTCCGGTATTGCCTCCGGTATTGGCAGTTTCTCCCGGTGCGAGTTCCTTGCTAGTGAAATAAAAGTGACCTAATGTGCGGCCTTGATAAGCTCTTTTAGTCAAGCGCCAAGCCGGATCGAGAGTGATTTTCATAAAGCCGTTAACATCGCCGTTTGTGCGGCCGATGATTATCGGTTTAGCGTTGGGATCGTTGGGAGTTCCCATTAGTACAACATTGCCGTCAATGCTTTCTAAACTCAGGCTGTATTTTAAGGCTAAATCGGTGCCGGCCATGCGAATTGAAAAGCCGTTGCTGTCAGTTGCGCGACCGCAAATGCCGGTGAAATCAAAAGTAACTAATAACGGATCGACTCTCACGGGATTAGAGCCGCTTTCGCTCCAGCACTGCCGCTTGTCTGTGACCTGTTCTACAATTAGTAATTGGTAGCCGCCAAAAGCGCGGGGTTGTGCGATCGCAATTACTCGGTCTTGGTTAATTTCGGTTTCGTCAAAAGTATATGCTTTAGCCGAACCGATCGCCCCTAGTGTTAAAATTGCTGAACCGGCCAGTGCGGCCGCTGTTCGTACCAGTGAATGTTTCATAGTTTTTCCCTACTTACCCGTTGTTTTTATGAGACCTATCTAGAATATAAAAAGGTCGCGATGTCCAGACAACAAGATAGAATTTTACCATCTATGGTTCCGGCGATCTCAAGCGCGATCGCACGAATACCATAAAATTCAATAGGGTACAGTTAAGTCTGATCCCCCCTAGCCCCCCTTCTTAAGGGGGGGACAAGAGTATTTTCTTGTGTCAACCCCTACTCCCCGATCCTCGGGGAATTTAGGGGGAGTTCAAATATAAAAATGCTATCAAAGTTCCCCTTCTTAAGGGGGATGCGAGGGGGATCTCTTATAAAAAACGGTGCGTTAAACTTGGTTAACGCACCCTAAAACAAACTTTAAAAAAGTCTCTTTCGCCTCTAGCGGAACATACTGCTAACAGAACTATCTTCGTGAATCCGCCAAATAGTTTCTCCCAGCAAATTCGCTACCGAAAGCACAGTCAACTGCTTAAAACGGTTCTCTTCAGGCACAGGAATTGTATTCGTAACAATTACCTCTTCCAACACCCCGCTAGACAAACGCTCGATCGCCGGAGGCGAAAACACCGCATGAGTAGCACAAGCATAAACCTGCCTCGCACCCTCCCGGCGCAACAATCTCGCGCCCTCAGAAATCGTGCCGGCAGTATCGATCATGTCGTCCACCAACACGGCTGTTTTGCCCCTCACATCACCGATGAGGTTCATCACTTCGGCGATGTTGTGAGCTTGGCGGCGCTTGTCAATAATTGCCAGGGGAGCATCGCCAAGCTTTTTGGCAAAAGCTCTCGCCCTAGCGACTCCGCCAACATCGGGCGAAACCACAACAATATCTGTTAATTGCTTGCTCGCCAGATAATCCAAAAGCACCGGCGAACCGTAAACGTGGTCGAAAGGAATGTCAAAATAACCTTGTATCTGAGCCGAGTGCAAATCCATCGCCAAAACGCGACCGGCCCCTGCCTCAGTAATCAAATTAGCCACTAATTTTGCAGTAATCGATTCTCTTCCGGCCGTTTTGCGGTCTGCCCTAGCATATCCGTAATAGGGAATGACGGCTGTAATTTGTCTGGCCGAAGCGCGGCGACAAGCATCGATCATAATTAACAATTCCATGAGGCGATCGTTTACCGGACAGCAAGTTGGCTGAATCAAGTAAACATCGCAACCCCGAATCGATTCTTGAATTTGAACGTAGAGTTCCCCATCAGCGAACCGCTTGCGAACCATCGGCCCCAAATCAATCCCCAGATAGCGAGCCACCTCTTGGGCGAGGGGAACATTAGCAGAACCGGAGAACAGCCGCAGACGGTCGTGAGCGGAAACCGGCGGCTCGGGAAGCGAAAGCGGTAAAGTAGCAGAACGGATCACAGCAGGCCTCTTGCAGGACGTTTATTCCACCGCCATCTTACCATCTGAAACTAGAAATAGTCAGCCAATTTTTTGAGAGATTTAACTTTCGGGGCGGGCGCAAGTGTGAAGTTAGGCGAATTGAATAGGACTTGCAAAAATATGTCCGAGAAACCGGGTTTCTAGCCCACATTCGGCACCCTTAACGGTCACAATCGGTTTTTACTTATTTTTATCCAGCAATAAAAGTATGAATTATACTTGGATACCGTACATTAACGGATAAAAAAAAAATTAAAGGCATAATTTATTACTTTAAAGATAGAGTTTTATGCGTAATTATGCTGTGTGACACCCCAGGGTGTGGAATGTGGGCTTTAGCGAACTCTGTACTGGCAGAAGTACGATCGCACCTGTGCCCCTACATCTAAAAGTTCTAGCGTGAGTCAATTTGGGGCTGAGGCTGCAAGTGCAGCCACCCCAAATTCGGTCGAAGGCCGAAGGCATCCGGGTTCAATGCGAGAAAAATGCCACCAACAGGCAATAAACTTGAAAAATACTGTAAAAAAAGTTAAGAATCGGAGCATTCTCCAGATTTTTGATGTCGGGCAAAGCAAGGTAGAAATCGATGAGCTTAAGAGAACGCATTGACGCAGAAATCAAAGCAGCTATGAAGTCCAAGGACAAAGTTCGCTTGGAAACAGTTCGCGGCATCAAGAAATTTATTCTCGAAAAAGAAGTCAGCCTCCGCCCCTCCGGGCAAGACACGCTGACAGAAGCTCAAGAACTGGAAATTTTGATGCAAATAGCCAAACAGCGCCGGGATTCGATCGAACAATACCGCAAAGGCGGCCGCGAAGATTTAGTGGCACAAGAGGAGGCGGAGTTAGCAATTGTTGAAGAGTATTTGCCGCCGCAAATGTCAGACGAAGAAGTGAGTCAAATCGTTGACGAAGTGATTGCCTCGGTTGGCGCTACTTCTGCAAAAGATATGGGCAAGGTGATGGGGAAGGCAATGCAGCAGCTTAAGGGCAAAGCAGACGGCAATAAAATTCAAGACATGGTGAAAGCAAAGCTTAATCCTTAGTCATTGGTCATTGGTCATTGGTCATTAGTCATTGGTCATTGGTCATTGGTCATTGGTCATTGGTCATTGGTCATTG
>NZ_JAUBWA010000163.1:0-12325 GCF_036702825.1 Microcoleus sp. A003_D6
TCGCTAATTTAGGATGATTGCATTTACGTCATACAACCTAATTACACAAAGGCTTTAATTGTTTTTGGAGATGTCTAATTATGATTCAAGACTTATCCGAACTGGGAGCATAGGCTCCATCATCTACAATTGAGTGAGGCGGAGTATTCTCAATTGAGCTTTATACTGAGGCATTTTTATGTTGAACGTGACAGTTGACGAAATTCAGCGCGATCCTTCAAAGTTTCTGCGTCAAGTGGAAGCAGGTGCAACTTTTGTGATCCTGCAAGCAGATAAGCCGATCGCCGAACTCAGACCTATTTCTAGCAGCAAGCAATTACGACCATTTGGTTTGTGTGCAGGCGAGTTTACTGTTCCAGATGATTTCGATGCTCCTTTACCAGAAGATATCCTCAGTGCATTTGAAGGTAAATGAAAATTCTGCTAGATACGCACATCTTTTTATGGTTCATCAGTGGTGACGCCCAGTTATCAACAGATGTTCGAGATGCAATTCGCGATCCAGATAATCAGGTATATTTGAGTGCAGTTTCAGTCTGGGAAGCAATTGTCAAGTACCAGTTGGGTAAGTTACCTCTGCCGGAGCATCCCGAAACATATTTACCCAAACAGCGCGATCTTCATCAAATTGTCAGTCTTTCTCTTGATGAAAGTAGCGTAGCTCAACTGGCTAAACTGCCACCATTACATCGCGATCCATTTGACAGAATGCTTATCTGTCAAGCTTTAGAGAATGGTTTGACTATTGCGACAGTTGATGGGGCAATTCGTGCCTACTCGGTCAGCGTTATGTAGTAGTGTAAGTGAGCTATCATATCCATAACAGGATCAAAAGTTACAAAAAAGAGGGAATGTATGCAAACAATCCTTTTGAGCCGTGAAGAAGTCGCTCGTCGTGCGAAACATTTGTATGAGAGCACCATCCGCCAAAAAATTGAAATAGAAGAGAATATTGGCAAGATGGTCATCATTGATATAGAAACAGGTGACTGCGAAGTTGATAAAACTGGGCTAAAAGCCGCACGTAGTCTGATGGCAAAGCATCCGTATGCTCGACTTTTTGGCATTTGTATTGGTTACAATGTGGCTGCTTCGTTGGGTGGTGTAATGGAGCGTGTCAACAAGTGATTTCTGGTATTGTGACCGATCGGCACGCGATCGCCCTTGTTGACGTTTCTCCTCCCAAGCGGCTCTACTTTCCCGATCGAGTTTGTCATAGATACGGGCTTCACTGACTACCTATGTTTGCCACCGGAGGCAGTTACCTTACTGGGCTTGCCGTTCCTGTACGATCTGCCTGTAAACTTAGCAGATAACAGTGAAGTCCTAGTAGCAGTTCACGAAGCAATCATCCTTTGGGACGGGGAAGAACGAGAAGTTCGTGTATTTGCTACAGGGCGAAGGCCTCTAATTGGAACTGCTTTGCTGGACGAGCAAGAACTTGTGATTCAGTTCACTCAGGGGGGATTAGTGACGATTGATGAGTTGTAGTTTTCAACGCTCGATCGCAATACCAATACCCAATACTTCAAAATTACCAGTAGATCGATCGCCCTTCAATTCGCTACGTTAGCGAAGCCCTCGAAGAGGATCGCTCTCTTAATTTCTATTCTTATTGTTAAGCTGTTGTGCATTTAAATTGTATATTTCGAGTCCCGATCGAACAATCGTCAAATCCTCTCCCCCTCTCCCCTTCTCCCCCTCTCCCTATCTAATACCATAGGCAATCTAGATGCAACACAGCTTATGCCAAGAGTACGATCTTTGTCAAGGGCGATCGCGCACTCGCAAGTTGTAATTTGAACCGGATGCCAGGAAGAAAGCCCCAAAACCCGTTTAATAATCGAGATTTTGGGGTTTTATGTATTTTTTTGGCGATCGAGCTTTATAGGATTGTTATTACTTTTGTTTTGCCCGAACCCAGTAAGTTGTGAAGCGAGGGGCTAAAATCCTATTCAGATAGCTATTAAAATACAGATTGCAAGCTTATTGGCTTTCCAGAATGCAAAATCAAGAGTCACCTATTGTTTTCGATCGAGAACGCGCTTCTTCCTACGACAAAAGATTCGCTAAATTGGCTCCGATGCGCGACGCACTTCATTTACTGATCCGCCTGGTACTTTCCGAACTTCCTACCGATGCACGGATTCTCTGTGTCGGTGCGGGAACCGGCTTGGAATTGATTTATCTGGCTCAAGCGTTTCCACAGTGGCAATTTACTGCGGTAGAGCCTGCGGCACCGATGCTTGACATCTGTCGCCAGCGCGCCGAAGAATGCGGTATCGCGTCACGTTGCACTTTTCACGAAGGCTATCTCGATTCACTGCCGGCATCGCACTCTTTCGATGCGGCGACTTGCCTTCTGGTTTCTCACTTCTTTACGCAACAAGATGAGCGGCGCAACTTTTTTAGTCAAATTGCTTCACGACTTTGCCCTAACGGATATTTGGTAAGTGCGGATCTGGCTTCCGATATGTCTACTTCAGCGTACCAAAGCCTTTTCGAGGTTTGGCTGCGAATGCTGAGGTTTTCCGAAGTGCCTGCTGAGGAGATTGAAAAGTTTCGTGATTCTTATGGTCGAAATACTGCTGTGCTACCGCCACTTGAAGTCGAATCAATAATTGCATCCAGCGACTTTGATACACCTGTATTGTTCTTACAGACCCTTCTGATTCATGCCTGGTATGCTAGGCGAACACCACCCTCGCTAGAAGTGTAGTTATCAACAGCCGCTGAAAAATCTCCTGAAGTGGACTGACCAAAACCAAGTGTAAGGTTGCTTTCGTTTTCTGGAAGCCGCAGAACCGAGTCGCGCCGAAGAGCGATCGCAATACCAATACCCAATACTTCAAAATTACCATTTGGTCGATCGCTCTTCAATTCGGTATTGCGATCGCTCTCTTAATTTCTAGCGTTATTGTTCTGCCAAGAGTGCGATATTTGTCAAGGGCGATCGCGCTATCTTTGATTCTTACCGCTTCAGATCGAGCAGTTGGCGGTAATTGACACCCCGATCGATGATTGTACCGCCTCAGATTGTTTGAGGGCTGCACTGAACCCGAAGTGGTTAAGATTCAGCAGCGATCGGGAATGCTGAAATTGTCTGTTGCCGAATGGGGATCTGAATCACAAACTCAGTACCTGAGCCAGGTGTAGAAAAACACTTGATTTTACCGCGATGTTTTTTAGTAATGATTTGATAACTAATCGACATCCCCAAACCCGTACCTTTACCGATGGGTTTGGTGGTGAAAAAGGGGTCAAAAATGCGCTGCTTCACTGCGTCTGGCATACCGATTCCGTTGTCAGCGATCGCCACCTCCACCCATCGATCGTCGATCGCAGAAGTCCGAATCGCAATCTGGTTCGGGGTGTCTTTAAGCTCCTGATAGGAGCGTTTGGTATTCAGATCGTCCAGGGCATCCAAGGCATTCACAAAAATATTCATGAATACCTGATTGAGTTGTCCGGGGAAACATTCCACATTGGGCAATGCACCATACTCTTTGATAATTACCACGGCTGGATGCTCCGATCGATCTTTGAGTCGGTGTTGCAAAATCATCAAAGTGCTCTCAATTCCCTCATGAATATCAACATTTTTGAAGTCTGCTTCATCCATGCGAGAAAAATTTCGCAACGATAGAACAATACTGCGAATTCGATCGGTGCCTACCTTCATAGATGAAATTATCTTTTGGATATCTTCAGCGAGGAATTCCAAATCGATTTCCTCTGCCATTGCTTGCACGTCTGGATCGTTGCTGGGATGGCGCTGTTGATAGAGTTCTATCATCCGCAACAGATTTTGGGTATATTCGTCCAGGTAGGTGAGATTACCGTGGATGAAGTTGACCGGGTTATTGATTTCGTGGGCAATTCCCGCAACCAACTGTCCCAAGCTAGACATTTTTTCGCTTTGGATAACTTGCATCTGGGCTTTTTGCAGTTCGTTTAGAGTCGTCTCCAATTCTTTAGCTTGCGCGATCGAGGAAATTGCTAGTTCTTCGATCGCAGCAACCTGGGGCAGAGTTGTCCAGCAAGCAATCGCCACTCCCACAAATGCCAGCGTCATCAACACAATAATCAGCAGATAGGGATTGTTGGTTCCGACTTCTACCCGCAGCCAGGATCTGATCAGCCAACTGATCGTCGCTGTACCGCCAATCAGCGCAATCAAAATTGCAACCTGAAACACTATAAAATCTTCGTTTTTAGGAGGAATTACTGGCTTGGTATGGAGTCGATCCCACCACGGTAAGTGCAAAGGTGCCCAAGGAATCCGCCCAATTGCAGCGTCGATCGCGATCGCTGCTAACGGCAAAAGCAACCCGATGCCAAAATCCACCCATCCCCAGGCAACACCACCCACCACCAGCGCAATGAACTCCACCACCAGCAATGCTAAGGATAGTCGCCCCCAACGCACGACTGGATCGTGGCGCTGCATCCACAGCCCCAAGTGCAACCCCATGATCGAAACGAAAAAACTCACCCCTGACACCACGACAATTTGAGTCGTGTTGCCCCAGACTAAAAATCCTAAACTACAGATAAAGGTCAGCAGCAGCGCGGGTTCTAGGGAACCCCGACGGGACGCTGCGCCAAACACTGGAGACAACAGCCCATCCTGCGCGAGTTGGAAAATGATGCGGGGCGTATTGCAAACGCTAGTCGCAGATCCCAACAAACAGCTAGCCGCAACCAGCAATGTGACTATGACAGGGGCAGCGTCTCCCCAGAAAGGCTTGGCAGCCGCCAGGAAATTGCCGTACAAATTGCCTTCTAAACCCGCAGCGGTTGCCAACTGCAACAACACTAAAGTGCCACCCACAAACACCAGAGGCATGAACCAGGCAACCCAAGACAGCGCCTTGAGCGTGTCTTTTGGGTGGAGACTGTCTGCTACAAAGGATGAAGCTGTGTCGCAGCCATAGAAGCTATAAGCGGCAAACAAGTACCATTTCAGCCAGTCCTGGACACTGATGGCATCAATGCTGCTGGGCAAGAGTCCGGGGCTTTGGGGCGAAAAAGCCAGCCAGCCTAAACCCTGAACGCAGAAGAGGAGTAAAAAGCCGATCGAAGGAAAGACAAAAAAGAGGTGCAGAATGGCGACGGCGCGGGTGCCACTGAATGCTACAAAGTAAGCGATCGCAGTAAAACCGATCTCAAACACTGTTTCTGGAATATTCAGCCCGATCGGTTCTAAATGGAATTGGATCAAATCTGTGATGACGATCGCATTAATGGCTGGAAAGGAAACCCACCCCAAGTAGTAGGCAATCCCCAAGTAACGGGAAAGGGCAGGGTAACGATGCAGCAGTCGCGTGATGTAATTTGGTGTTCCCCCAGATACATCTGGATATTTCTCACCCAAACTCTGAACTTGAAGGTTAAACAGAATTCCGACGATAACACCAGGAATCCAGACCAACAGCGATGCGGAGCCAATTTCTGCTTGCATCGACGGCGCTAAGGTAAACCACATCAGATATCCAACCACACTAAACCCCCAGGCTTCGGCAGAGGACATGGTGCGCCGGAGGCGATTCAGAAATGGCAAGCGATCTATTTCCATAAGAAGCAGATTGGGGTCATCGTGTTGTGATATGATTCTACTTCCCATGTCCCGTTCGATCGCGATCGCAATCGCAATACCTAATATTTCAAAATTACCATGAGAGTCGATCGCACTTGCAGCAAGTTTTGAAGCGGTGCGCTACAATCCTATTCCAATAGCTATTAAAGATTGCTCGTGAAGATTAAAGCGATTATCTGGCAAGAAGATGGTGTATGGTGCGGCTCAGTTCCAGCACTTCCAGGTTGTCACACATGGGGAGAGAGTTATGAACAATTATTAGAGATGCTCGAAGATGCCGTTCAAGGTTGGCTGGAAGTCGCCAGTCAGCAAAATGAACTTGCGCCCGATAAACAGTTAATTGAGTTATCTCTATGAAATCTGTTTCTGGCAAAGCACTCTGCAAAATCGTTGAGCGATATGGTTGGAAGCTAAAAAGAATCACTGGTAGCCATCATATCTACGCAAAAGAGGAGGTTGCAGTTATCCTGTCTATTCCTGTGCATAGCAATAGAGACTTACCTACTGGAATCTTAAAAAGTATTCTCAAGGATGCTGGGATTACGGAAGAATATCTGTAATAGTAGCCTTCAATGAGTATCACGCAGGTAAAACCCAAAAACTCGATCCAGAAACATTGTGAAGTCTCGTATACTTTAATTTAACTTTACTTGCTAAAATAGAATAGAAGCACTAACCAAACTGCAACTTATGCTAAAAACTATCGAAGGCACTTATCAGAATGGGCAGATTCAGCTAGCTGAGCTACCACAAGATATTAGCAATAGCGATCGCTTTTATAAAAAACATGATTTTGTATCTTGCAATCACCTTTTTACTAAATAAGATGACAGCATAATCATAATTTCTTGTTCAAGTTCCCCATTATTCAGCAATTCTGGACGATCGATCATTGCCCCATGAATCAGCCCTTTGATCGTGCGTCCAACAATGAAAACCGTTAAATCTAGATTTTTAGGTTGAATTTGATCGTATCGTTGCGCTAGAAAAGATCGCAGCATTTTCTCCATCTTTGCATCATCTAACTGTCGCATCACTTCACTGCGAGGAATTTGTTCATGTAGAACGCGATGGAGCTTAGGATTCACGGCGTAAGCAGTCAACACCGCTTTTACAATCTGCCGAAGTACATCAATGATAGAGCTATCTCCTAGATATTCTAGATGGTGGTGAGCTAACTGCTCCATTTCACGGGCATGATGCTCCCCCAAAGCAAAAATCAAAGCTTCCTTATTTGGAAAGTATTGGTACAGTGAGCCGATACTCACACCTGCCAGTTCAGCCACTCGATTTGTGGTCAACTTGTTGTACCGCTCATAGAAATCTGGACAAAGCTACCCTATAGTAGACAAATCTAGACAGCTACGTTTGTAATCTTAGTCCAAAGGTCTAAAACTACTGGGATAAACGGCAATCCCACTATTCCCTTCATAAAGTTGGGAATTACTTTTCGAGCTATATTTAAACTTCCGTTGGTATCAGCATTAATCAATCTACCATTAGAAGTTTTGTATAAGCCACGTTTAACACGCTTGCCACTGAAAACGGGTTTAACATTTGACTTAGTTTTGTAAACAGGCAACGTATCACCATCTAAAGCACTAGCTTTTGACGTGTAACTTTCCTCAGTCACAATTACTTCAATTCCCGCTAATTGAGCTTTGTAGGTCAACAAACTAATAAGTTTCGCGTGTGGAATCTTGGTAAATTCTTGATTGTTCTTTTTACCAATATTGATATCTTGTTTCCATCCCTGGTTGTTGCCTATAACTAACTGGCCAAGATCATTTAATTGACACCAGTCAATAACTCTACGGCTAACAGTATGGAGATAGTTATCAATCCTTCTGTCACGCTTGCCGTTCAACATTTTTATTTGTCTCCCAGCTTCAATTGATTGTGATGCGGCAACTCTTTTATTGAAGAATTGATTAATACTTTTCAACGGTCTACCATTAATCAAAAGCGGTCTGAGACCGGGATGATTGGATGTTATAGCCATTAAATTGTTTAAACCAAGGTCTACACCAGCAACATATTTACCATCAGATTTTGCGGCTTCTTCAACGGTGTAAACAACTTCAATAACGTAGTGGTCAAGCTTAGGAATAATCCTTACTTGGTCAACATTTTTAGCCTGAGTTGGGAATTCAATGGAGGTCTGAGACAGCTTAACAATACTTTTAGCTAAAGCCGGTTTTGATATTGCATCTATTGGATATATGACAACATTCCTACCACGCTCTTTATGCTTGTATCCAGGCATTTTAGGTTTTCCTAGATACTTCTCAGGATGCTTTGACCAATCTTTCAATGCTGCTAACCAACCTTTCCAAGCTTCTGATACTCTACGCACAACCTGCTTACTAACTTTAGTGGGCAGATACCGATAAGATTCTAAATTCTTGGTTTGATGATAGATATCAATTGAGTTGTAATACTTTTTGGTCTCAAAAAAGTATTGTCTCTGCACATAATTAGCAGTGTTGTAAAGATGCTTGGACTGTAAAGCTAAATGGTCACACTCGTTCCAAAATTTATGCTGTCGGCTGATGACGTGTTTTTCTACTAATTGCATTTGACTCGACTACTCAAATGGTTCATATTGTCTAGTATACCAGATTAATTAGAAATTTGACAATATGCCTAGAATAAAATTTAAGCCAGATAACAAAGTGGCGTACGATCGGGTTCCCGTGCAGTTCAAAGTATTGCCTGGAGTTAGAGAAAAGCTTAAAGCCGTTCCTAACTGGCAAGAACGGCTTAGAGGAATTGTTGATGAATTGATTCAAGAAGTGGACAATCAGTAATATTTGTCTATATTTGGGTAGAAATTAGCTTACAGTTTCATACCCTTGCTTCAGGCATATATTTTTCCCTTTACGCCGACAGCAGCCTTTCCCGCTATCCTTTTCTCCCAGTCCATATCCAAATTCGGTGGTTATGTTAATCGGTTATCTCATCATTTATTCCGACAGATTATGTGGCAGGGGTCTCGGATAGGCGATGGGTTAGCGCGAAAACAAGTGCTGGGCTTGCCCACCGCCCCATTTTGGGGATTGTACAATTCAAAGCATTTTCAGCGTTATCCAATTCTCTATGGTCTCAGTTCATCCGTAATTTCTAAACCATCTGATTGGCATAATACCCATATCACTGGATATTGGTTTTTGGATGAAGCACAGGATTGGACTCCACCATCCGCCTTGCTGGATTTTCTACAAAGTGGTTCGCCACCTGTGTATATCGGGTTTGGGAGTATGAGCAGCCGAAACCCAGAAGAAACGGCAGATATAGTCTTAAAAGCGATCGAACTTACGGGACAACGCGCCATATTGCAATCTGGTTGGGGTGGTTTGAGTAAGAGCGATTTACCAGATACGGTTTTTATGGTGGATTCAATTTCCCATTCATGGCTCTTCCCCCGTGTTGCGACTGTCGTCCATCACGGTGGCGCTGGGACAACGGCCGCCGGACTCAGAGCAGGAGTTCCGACCATTGTGATACCCTTTTTTGGCGATCAGCCCTTTTGGGGGCAGCGCGTGGCGGAATTAGGAGTGGGGCCAAAACCTATTCCTCGCAAACAACTAACCGCTGAACGACTTGCAGAGTCGATTCATACGACTGTGACCGATCGATCGATGCGTCAGCGTGCAGCCGATCTAGGGGCAAAAATTCAAGCCGAAGATGGAATTGCTAATGCAGTTGCGATCGTCCACGCAATTGAAAAGCATGGGGTTTTTTGTGGCGAAGAAAGTGGATCAAACTGGTAATGAATATTTTGTCAAGCATCCTTCAAATCATCAATTGGCAAAATTTACGATACACACCAAGGCAAAAGCACCGGAGGAACTGTGCACCGAAATTTTGCAGTTAGTGGGCGAAGAGTGCAATCTTTGATTGGGCGATCGCGCCCAGCTAGTGAAGTATCATGGCTACCGGATTTGATCTCACTTGCCAAATAATCCCATGATAGTTCATCATGGTCTTGATGATTGTTTCACTCTTCATTCCTCAGCTAATATGCGATCGCTTATCTTGACTCTAGCTCTCATGTGTTTAGCCACCCCCGCCGTTGCCACAACCTGCGAGGAAAGCTTTCAAAAAAAGGGAGACTTTTTCAACGGTGCTGCCTTTTCTGCGCGTGTTCAGGTTGAGGGGTTATCGATAGAGAGAGCATTTTCCCAATTACGACCCATTTTGGCCCGCGAGAGCATCAAAACTATCAGCACCGATGTGAGCGCAGGTGTAATGAAAGCTGAAAATCCCGCAACAGCATTTCAGCGTGCTCTGCCAATTGATGTATTTGCCTCAGCCGACGGCAATCTATTAACTGTCGAGATGATCTTTACCATTCCGAGTGGCGTAGGTGCAAGTAGAGACACCGTAAAGGGATACTTGTGTGGTGCGCTCAATCAATTGTTGCCCAAAACTACAAAGTAATATTTAATTATTCATTTGTTGAATTGTAGTTTCCAAAACTCGATCGCAATACTCAATACTTCAAAATTACCTGCGGCGATCGCTCTTTAATTCAGTGCGTTAGCGAAGCCCGCCCCTACGGGGGCTACGCCAACGAAGAGGATCGCTCTTTTAGTTTCTAGCGTTATTATTCTGCCAAGAGTACGAGCTTGTTTTCACTTGGCAAATGGTGTTTGGTCGCCGAAAGCTGTGCAACCATTTCTGCACGAGACGAAACCTCAAGTTTGCGGAACATTCGCTTCAAAGCTTGTTTCACAGAATTCTCAGTAATCCAAATTTCCTTCCCAATTTGTGCATTAGTTAGTCCCAAAGCAACCAATTCGGCAATTTGCAATTCACGAGGCGTTAATCGATCGCTCTTGAAAGGTTGGTGTTGCGATTCCCTACGGGATAGCTTCGCCGCGCGTACTGTTGCAGCCCAAACAGATAAGTGCAAACAGATCGCACTCAAATCGGCTAGATTTTGCGTATCAAAGGCAGGCATTGACTGTTCGCGGGTGCAACCCACTGCACCCACTAATTCACCGCTATTGACGATCGGCCCCGCCATCACGTGCCAGTGATCGGGGCGGGGACAAATGATTGCCCACGCCTTGGGCGATGTTACTAATCCTTCATGCACAGGCGTATGGCGCTCCGCTAAGTAACGTGCAACAGGATTGTGTTCGACAGATAACGCGACTTTTAGTAATTTCTGAAATTTTCGATCGGCTAAAAGCTGGTCGAAAAAGAAGATTCCCGATCGCTGAGTTGCAAAATACTCGCCGATTTTGGGCACGACTTGCGATCGCAAATCTTGTTCATCCGTCACCAGGTCGATTTCTTTAAATAAAAGCTGCAAGGAAATAGTCATGCTGTCAAAAAGAGTACCCGATCGAGGACTAGGCGAAGTCGGTTGCTACTTCTAGTATAAGGACAGATTTAATCGCAATCGCCCCAAGGAGATGAATTCATGACTGACTCACAAAAGCATATCATTGGTTTGGTATTTTATCCTGGCATGACATTGCTGGATATGGTGGGGCCACAGCAAGTTTTTAGTGCGTTGCCCGGTGTCCAGATTTATCGGATCTGGAAAACGCTAGATCCGATTAAAACCGATGACGGCATGATGGTTTTGCCTGATACCACCTTTGAAAATTGCCCGCGCTTGGACGTTATCTGTATTGGCGGCGGTTTGGAGCAAGGGGCAGTAGAAGACGATCCAGAGGTACTAGCATTTCTTCGCAAACAAGGCAGCACCGCCAAATTTATCACTTCTGTCTGCGGTGGATCGCTATTTCTGGCGAAAACCGGACTGCTGTTCGGCTATCGAGCGACAACTCACTGGGCAATGCGCCAACAACTCGCAAAGTTGGGCGTTGAGGTTGGCACAGAGCGCATAGTAATCGATCGCAATCGTATTACTGGTGGAGGCGTGACAGCAGGTATCGATTTTGGCCTGACGATCGCTAGCATCCTTTGTGGTGAGGAAGTAGCCAAGATTATTCAACTATTACTGGAGTACAATCCCGCCCCGCCATTTGATGTCGGTTCGCCAGAAAAAGCGGGGGCTGAGTTGGTCGATAAGGCAATCTTATTTATGCAGGGGATATCGAATTTAGAAGTAGCTAAACAGGCAGTTTGACATGAACACAACTTCTTCGGAAATCGATCGCGATCGTACTCCCACACATTGGGTACAGATAGGTTTTTATACAATTTCAATCGTCTTTAACCTCTGCTTGATTGCTCAGTTATTAACAGTTGGAGTTGCCTACTTCAATGACCCTACCTGGTGGAATATTCATGTTTGGCTAGTGCGAGGCTATGGTGGATTGTCATTAATATTATGGGGGTGGTCATCCCTCGCCCCATTCTCACGCAAAATACGACATCTCGCTGCCACTCTACCTGTGCTGCTCGGGCTGCAATTTGTCAGCATTCATCTCAAAATGCCTCTCCATCTAGAGGTGTTCCATCCTCTGATTGGATTTTCGCTTCTCTATGTTTCTTCAACCCTTGTACACAGCACATCGCGCATTTTATCACCCACCAACCATCAGAATGAGCAAGCTTGAGAGTTAGAAATGACGCAAGATGCAATCTTTACTTCCTGCTTTGCAACAGTGCAGCACTTATCCACTTTGGCACAATTGATTAACTTCGCTCAAATGATCTAGAACTTTTGATATCCTCCCCACTGATGAATCAGGGGGATTCCAATCTACCCAAACAAAGAAATTTGTTTAGGGAATTGGTGGG